>BLMC01000034.1 GCA_011959805.1 Lachnospiraceae bacterium
ATCAGAAGTTGCCCTTTACTTCTGATAAAAGGCGCTCAACTTTGCGCCTTTTATCCGACCATAAGATGCTGATTTTGCTTCTTATCGTATAGGATAGATATCGTATCATTTGAACGAATACTAATTTTTATTTCACAAGGAGAAGATTTATGAAAACAAATTTCAAAAAATTGCTCTGTTCCATAATGACATTAATCCTAATAGTCTCTGTTGGTACTATTCTGCCTGTTTCCGCAAAAGAAAGTATTGGAAATGGTTTGATTCTCTCCACAGATACAATTACTATCACAGAGAATGGCACTGCTACCTTTACTGCACTGATGGCAGATGGTTTTGATGCTTCCCGTCTTGCCTGTGTTGTCGCAGACCCTGCGATTGCAAATGTATCATTGGGTACTTACGCACTAAACGCAGCAGCATTTCAAGTAACCTATCAAAGTGCAGGCGCAACAGTTGCCGCAGTATACAATATTGACAATCCAGAAGTCGTGGCGTATGTTGCCATCAATGCAACTCCACTTATTATGGATATTCCTTCCAAACTTGGCACTAATCGCGACAATTACTGTTCCCTTGTCAGTTATGAATTTGTTCCTTACGATTTTCCCTATGCAGACTTTCAGGACTATAAATACACTCTCAATCTAAAATATCAGTGCAGCTCTTACAAGGATGACGCCTATAATCGCTGGGGTTGTTATGGCTACTTCTATGACGCTGCTGGAAATGTGCTATCCAAAGTCCATCTGTATGCTAGCTCCCTTTCTAAAGGACGCATCTACCATAGTGAATTTAATGTCCCTATTAATGCTGTGCGATTTTCAATAGAAAGTTTTCAATAAATATAAATCTATATACCCGCATTCGGCGCGCCGCTTTAGCGACTTATTTCCTCTGCATGTCCAATCCAGTGGAGAAGATTTATCTTCTCCTACTCCCACACCGGGCGCTCGTCAGCTTCTGCTGACAAATTTCACTTGGGTGCCCGCGTGCATAAAAAAGACGCTGTTTTCTCTTTCCAGCGTCTTTTTATAACAAAAACTCTAATATCAAACTATAACTTTATTATTTGAATGCCTCAATAATTGAATTAATAAGATTTGTAATTTCCTCGACCGAAGTCTCAATGTCTGTATAAATACCAGCTGATTGACCTGATAAATCCTGCATACTTTTTGCAACGACTGCAAAACCCACACCTGCCTCACCGCTTCTTGCCGCTTCGATTGTAGCGTTGAGGGATAATATCGTCTGCTTCTTAGCAATTCCTTTCAGATGTCCTGTCTTTTCATTAATCATCTGTACTAGCTCACCTGACTTTTTGATATCATTCTTTATCGAATCAAATCTTCCGGAATTGATGGTGTGCAGCAACTCCAAGGTTGCAGTTTGACTAATCTGTGTACTGAGCAACTCTGCGGCAGTTCTCATTTTTTTGTCTGAAGACTTTGCAATCACAACAGAGCCTAGTTTATCTCCATTTACAATGATGTCAAAGGAATCCGTCTCTTCTTCTTGAAATCCTTTTTTGCCTGCAAGACGCTCTCCATCTAGTCCAAACACAACAGCATCCAGTCCAGTCACCTCTGCATAAGAACTCTGTAAAGCTTGTAATTTGTTAGAATCAATGTAATCTTTTAATACCATATATTATCCTCCATTCCGCGGTTCGACTTATATACAGTATACCGTTATTTTCAGACATTTTCAATATTTATCTGCCTGTTTCATGAATTTTTTGTAACAGTTGAACCTAATGTTTTCTACTTCAGAAATCTATCGTGCAAATCTGCAATTATTCTTATCTCTATAAATCCTATTTCCGTTTCTTAGCTGTTGCAATTAGTTCCTTTGCATTCTCCCGCACAGTATTTGTAATCTCATCACTTCCAAGCATTCTTGCAAGCTCATCTATCGTCTCACACTCCCCAAGCTGTACAATGTCCGTAACCGTCTGATTGTCCACTGCCTGTTTTGCAATCTTATAATGATTGTCTGCCATAGCAGCAATTTGAGGTAGATGGGTAATACAGAGAATCTGATGACTCCGCGATAATTGTCCAAGCTTTTCAGAAACTTTCCATGCCGTTTTTCCACTAATCCCTGTATCAATCTCATCAAAAATCATTGTCGGTATCTTGTCCCGCGATGCAAGGACTGTCTTAATCGCAAGCATAATGCGCGAAAGCTCTCCACCACTTGCTACATTTCCCAAACTTTTGAGTGGCGCGCCTGGATTGGTTGAAATCATAAATTCCACATCATCAAATCCCCCTGCTGTTATTTCTTCCTTTTTCCGCACTTGTATCTCAAACTTTACATCAAGGAAATTGAGGTCTGTGAGTGCCACTAACATATCCTTCTGCAATTTTTCTGCCTCTTGGCTACGAATTTTAGAGGCTTTCTGACACAGTTTTTTTAGTTTCTCCTGCTCTTCCATCAGTTTTGTCTCCAGCTGCGCTTTATAGACATCTGCATTATTTAATCGCTCAATCTTCTCCTCAAGTTCCTCCTGATACTGTAAAACTGCCTTGAGACTATTTCCATATTTAAGTTTCAAATGATTTAATAAATTTAGGCGCTCCTCCATTTGTTGAAATTGTTCGCCGTCAAATTCCATATCTGTTATATATTCAGCAATCTCTCGATTAAAATCATTTAATAGGGCATCAATATTTTCAAGGGCATCTGCAAGTTCATATGCTCTTTCATCATAGCTTTCTACACTTCGCAACTCCCGCACCGCATAGCCAACTGCATCTGCGGCAGACTGATCACTATTTCCTGTAAGTTGGTAACACTTGTCTGCAGCTTCCACAATCTGACGACTGTTCGCCATCCTTCGGTATTCCCGCTCAAGTGTTTCATCCTCCCCCTCTGTCAATGCAGCTTCTTCAATCTCCTGAAACTCAAACTCTGCGAGAGATAATTCTTTTGCTTTTGTACCATCATCCATACAAAATTCTGCAAGTTCCCTTTTCAGCACTGCATACTGATGATATCGGTTCTTAAGCTCACTCTTGACAACAGCAAGCTCTTCCCCAGCAAAAGAATCAAGAATTTCCATATGATTTTTTTTATACAATAGAGACTGATGTTCATGTTGGCCATGAATGTCGATCAAAAGTTCGGAAAGTACCTTAATCTGCTTTGCAGTAACTGTCTCCCCACATATTTTAAACAGATTTCGACTGGGCTGTATCCTGCGTTGAATAATAATAATTCCTTCTTCATCAACAGGAATTTCAAGAGCTTCAATCTCCTTTTTCATCGCGTCATCTGAAATTTGAAACACCAGTTCTACAAGTGCATATTCTGCCCCTGTCCGAATCAAATCCTTATCCGCTCTCGCCCCCAAAGCTAAATTGATAGAACCAATCAAAATAGATTTGCCAGCTCCTGTTTCTCCAGTCAATATATTAAGCCCTTCTCCAAAATTTACCTCTGTCTCTGATATCAGAGCCAAATTCTTTACATGCAAACTAATCAACATCTAAAAGTCCCTAACCTTTTATAATCTTATTCAGCTTTTCTATTACAGCCTTGGTTTCTTGAACGGACTTCACAGCAGCAAAGATAGTATCATCTCCTGCAATGCATCCCACAATCTCTGGAAACCGCATTGCATCTAGCGCCGCCGCTACTGCCATGGCCATTCCTTGCACAGTCTTAATCACTAATATATTCTGAGCCATCTGCGCAGAGATATAGCCCTCTCGCAACACACGAATATATTTGTCCCCCAGATTATTATCCTCCCTTTGTTGTAGAATGATATACTTTTGTTTACCATTTCCTGCTGATACTTTTGATAAATGCAATTCTCGAATGTCTCTTGACACCGTTGCCTGCGTTACATCATAGCCTTCCCTACGAAGATATTCTGCTAATTCTTCCTGTGTTTCAATTTCATATTTATTGATTAGATCTACTACGACCTCATGTCTTTGTCTTTTCATTGGATATTATGCCTTTCACATTTTTTATATCCGCATTTTTTTGCGCAGTGTATCCAAAAAACTTCCTTCACTGAGCTTTATTATCTTTATCACCTTATCAGAACGTATAATTCGCACTTTGTCACCTTCATTAAGACTTACAGGACACCGTCCGTCAAAGCTAACTTCCACTTCACGCCTCTCACCAGATTTATATTTGCCAATCTCAATATCAATAACATCATCTTCTGCAAGGATTATCGTTCGATTATTTACCAGTGTGTGCGAGCACACTGGAGTCATTAAAATCAACCGCGCTCGCGGTTCAACAATCGGTCCTCCTGCCGATAAGTTATACGCAGTGGAACCTGTTGGCGTAGAGACAATCATTCCATCTGCATTGTATGTACTCAAGAGCCGTCCATTGACATAAATATTGAAATTAATGACATGCAACGCCCCTTTTCTATTAATTACAATATCATTCAATGCGATTTGTGGATTCCCGTTCACACCAGATACCACCGGAAATCCACTCAGCATCATGCGCGACTCAATCTCATACTGATTTGCAATCAAACTATCAAGCGCTGGGCCAATCTCCTCTCGATCAACCTCTGCAAGATATCCTAAAGTTCCAAGATTGACTCCAATCATTGGAATATGATAACTGACATATTTCCTTGCCGCCCGAAGCATTGTTCCGTCACCACCAAGCACAATCATTCCTTCAACCTTTTCATCAACACTACTGCTGCATAGACACCCTTTCAGATTCAAGTAATCTCGTATGTATCTCGTAATCTCACCATTTCCATCCTTTGTCTGATTTGTATATATATAAAATGTTCTCATCAATACTCCATTAACTATCCAGCATCCAATCTTTTATGTGCCAATGTAACTGTCTCTGTTATAACACGGAAAAAATTCTCTGTTACGATATTCAGCTCTGACGGCTGCTCCACTCGCAGCAGATGCATCAAATATTCTATATTTCCTTCTGGTCCACGAATAGGAGAAAAATCAAGATTTAATATTTGAAACCCCTGCTCTAGCGCAGAAGCAAACACGGAGGCAATCACTTCGCTATGCACTTGTGGGTCTCTCACAACACCCTTTTTTCCAACTTTCTCCTTCCCTGCCTCAAACTGTGGTTTAATCAAACACACCATCTCAGCATCTTGCTTTAAAAGTGCATGGGCTGGTCCTAATATTTTATTCAATGAAATAAAGGACACATCAACCGATGCAAAATCTAGTTTGTCCTCAATATCCCCCGGGGTCATATACCGAAAATTGGTCTTTTCCATGCAGACAACCCGCGCATCATTTCTAAGACTCCAGGCAAGTTGTCCATGACCAACATCCACAGCATAAACCTTGGTCGCTCCATTTTGAAGCATACAATCTGTAAATCCACCTGTCGATGCACCAATATCCATACAAATTTTACCATCTAATTTCAAGTCAAATTGTGCAACTGCCTTCTCTAATTTCAATCCGCCACGACTAACATATCGCAGTGTATTTCCTCTGACCTCAAGCTGAACCTTTGTTTCGTCAAACATGGTTCCCGCCTTATCTTCCTTTTGGTCATTGACATACACACACCCAGCCATAATCAGTGCTTTCGCCTTTTCACGTGACTCTGCAAGTCCTCGACGCATCAACAATACATCCAGACGTTCTTTCATGTCTCTGAATCCTTTCCAATATTCATTCAGCAATTTCTAATTTATATTGATGCAAGGATTTTACGCCCAATTGTCTCCGCATCGATTCCCACTTCTTGGCGCAATATCTCTACATTTCCATGCTCTACATATTCATCTGGAATATGAATTGTGATTAGTTTCACTTCCGGCACATTTTCATCCAGAAAATCTCTTACTTTCTCACCAAAACCGCCACTTGCCACATTCTCTTCCATCGTTACAATCAAAGTATGATCCTTGACAGCATCCTTCAATATTTCTGTATCAATTGGCTTTACAAAACGAGCATTAATAATACTACATGTAAAACCTTTTTGTATCAGATTCTCACGAACTGTAAGCGCTGTTTTTATCATACTTCCTACCGCAACCAAAACAATGTTTTCCTCATGATAAATCCATTCAGCCTTCCCAAAACAAATTGGTTCTCGATATTCCCGCAAACCATCATAGGCCTCTCCCCGCGGATACCGCAATGCGATTGGTCCCTGAAATGCCACTGCAAATTTAAGCATATCTGAAAGTTCCCACTTATTTTTGGGCGCCATAATATGCATATTGGGTATCGATGATAAATATGACAAATCAAATATTCCCTGATGTGTCTCCCCATCACTTCCTACAAGTCCTGCGCGGTCTATTGCAAAAACCACGGAAAGATTTTGAATACACACATCATGCAGAATTTGATCATATGCTCGCTGCAGAAAGGAAGAATAAATCGCAACCACTGGCCTTAGTCCTCCTGCTGCCAACCCCGCCGCAAAAGTTACTGCATGTTCCTCTGCAATTCCCACATCAAAAAAACGCTCTGGATACAGATTGCGAAATCGCTTCAATCCAGTTCCATCTGGCATCGCAGCTGTAATTGCCACAATATCGTCATACCGGTCTCCTAATTTGCACATCACTGTCGAAAATACATCTGTATAACTTGACTTTGTCTTTGGCGTCAATGGAAGTCCTGTCTCTACATCAAAGGGTTCTGCACCATGAAATCTTGCTGGGTGTTTCTCCGCTGGCGCAAATCCCTTTCCTTTCTGAGTAATCACATGAATCAAAACCGCAGACTTACAGCGCTTCGCCTCCCGAAATACTTTCATCATAGCATTGATATTGTGCCCATCCACTGGCCCTAGATATGTGATACCCATATCCTCAAAAAACATGCCTGGAATCACAAGCTGTTTTACCGAACTTTTTGCTCTTCGGATACTTGTCACAATCGGTTCTCCTAATTTTGACTCCATAAGCGAATTGTAGATTCCTTCTTTCATGTCAAGGTATTTGTCTGCTGTTCTGATATTATTCAAATATTTCGACACTCCACCCACATTTTCTGAGATGGACATATTATTATCATTTAAAATTATAATAAAATTTTTCTTTAAACGCGAAGCGTTATTTAATGCCTCATATGCCATTCCACCTGTAAGCGAACCATCTCCAATTACAGAGACAATTGTATGTTCTTCGTCGCGCAAATCACGCGCTTTCACAAGCCCCAAACCAGCCGATATGGAAGTTGAACTATGTCCTGTGTCAAAACAGTCACATTCACTTTCCTTTCTTTTCGGAAAGCCACTCATACCACCATACTTTCTCAAATGTTCAAACCCAGAACGTCTACCTGTTAGCAACTTATGTGTATAGGACTGGTGCCCTACATCCCACACAATTTTATCCTGCGGCAAGTTTAGACTTAAATGTAATGCCATTGTCAGCTCCACTGCACCGAGATTAGAGCCAAGATGTCCTCCCGTAACACTTATCTTATTAATCAAAAATTCCCGAATTTCTTCTGCCAGCAGATTCCAATCCTCAGGCGACACATTTTTTATATCATTTTCCTTCTCTATTGTCTCTAATATCATACTTAGCACCTTTCACCACAAGGTTTTACTTCACGCGCGTTATCAAGCTGCATATCAATTCCATCAAAAATTCGTTTTGAATGCCCTTTTCTTCCAGCGACCTTAAAAGTTCTACCGCATGATCCGACATCTCTTTTTGTTCCTGCGATGCCTCCGCTATCCCTCTTAATGTAACATATGTTGTCTTCTGATTTTTCTCATCACTTCCGACAGGTTTTCCCAATGTTTCAAGTGTACTTGTGACATCGAGAATATCATCTTGTATTTGAAACGCAATGCCAATCTCATACGCTGCCTTTTCCACCAGTTTTATCTGCACATCATCTGCTCCAGCTAAAATTGCGCCGACCATCATAGCTGCCTGAATCAGCGCTGCTGTCTTATGTGCATGAATAAAAAGTAACTGTTCTTGTGTAACCTCTTCTTTGAGATTTTCCGCCTCGATATCTGCTGTCTGGCCACCAATCATTCCATAAATACCCGCTTTTTGCGCCAGAATCGAAAGTGCACTTGCCTTTCTATCGGTATCTCCTCCCGGCAAGGCAAATGATTTTAATGCTGTTTCAAATGCATAATTTAAAAGTCCGTCCCCAGCAAGAATTGCCATAGCCTCCCCGTAAACAGACCATGTTGTCTTTTTGCCTCTGCGATAAAGGTCATTGTCCATAGCTGGCAGATCGTCATGTACAAGAGAATACGTATGTATCATTTCAATCGCCGCCATAAACGGTTCAACTACGTTGTCTATCCCCCCAAAAAGTCTGTATGTCTCTGACATTAGTATTGGGCGCAGTCTTTTTCCTCCCACATTTACACTATAATTCATCGCTTCTATTACAGTCTTTGCCCAACAAGTTTCCTCGGAACAACACTGCGGAAGATATTCCTTTATAATGCGTTCTGTTTCCTTTACTTTAACTTCTAGTTTCTGTTCAAAATTCATCTAATTCACCATTTTTATTTAATTTGAGAACTTCCTTTTCCACGCGATCTATCCTACTATTACAGGACTGAATCAATTTCATTCCTTCTTTATATAGTTGAAAAGATTCTTCCAACGAGATATCCTCCTGTTGTAGTTTGTTGATTGTATCTTCCAATCGCTCAAAAGTCTGTTCTAGTGTCAGCTCTTTTGTCATACTATACCTCTTTCTCAAAACGGTTGGTATGAATTTCTTTTACTTTTGCCTCTATCATACCATTCTTCACATAAACGTGTACAGTATCCTCTATTTTCACATTTTGCACATTATTGACTACTCTGTGTTGTGTATCCTCTACATATGCGTATCCCTGATGAAGCTTTTCCAATGGAGAAAGTCCTTTTAGCTGCTCCGCATAAAGTGCCAATCTATGCCGCTGTTGAATCAATATATTTTCCATCAGTCCTGTAAGTTTTCCTTCCAAATCCATACAGTACATTCGTTTCTGCTGAATTTGATTGACAGGGCTTAAAAATTTTAATGTTAATCGAAGCTGCTCTAAATGATTTTGATGTCTTTTAAGCTGCATTTGCAGTGCATGTATCAAAGTATTTCGATAAACTTCCAGCTTGTCCAAAAACTGTGCAAAGTCAAAGACTGCAAGTTCCGCTGCTGCTGAAGGGGTCGGTGCTCTCAAATCCGCCACAAAATCTGCAATTGTAGTGTCCGTTTCATGTCCCACTGCCGATATAATTGGCACACTACAATTAAAAATTGCCTGTGCAACTACCTCCTCATTAAACGCCCACAAGTCTTCAATAGAACCACCACCTCTTCCAACAATCATCACATCCACACCCAGTTGTTCCAATGCGCAAATTCCATCGACAATACTCCCAGCAGCCTGCTCTCCTTGTACAACTGCTGGATATAAAATAATCTGTATATAAGGATTGCGTCTTGTGGCGATGTTAATAATATCACGAACTGCTGCTCCTGTAGGTGCTGTTACAACTCCTAATGTACGAATATACTCTGGAATAGGCTGCTTATACTCTGGCGCAAACATCCCCATCTCTTCCAATGTAGACTTTAACCGGTCAAACTTTTCATACAATACACCAGCACCGTCAAGTGTAATTTGCTTTGCATACAGCTGATACTTACCATCCCGTTCATATACGTCAATCGTACCACCAACCACAACCATCTGCCCTTCTTGCAAATGAAAAGAAAGTCCGGTGCGGTTGCCGGCAAACATAACACAGGCAATTACTCCTTTTGCGTCCTTGAGCGTAAAATAAATATGTCCCGAAGAATGATATTTGCAATTACTAATCTCACCTTTTACCAAAATCATTCTCAACATATAATCTTGTGTAAATAGATTCTTAATATAGGAATTAATCTGTGTAACCGTATAGACATTCTGTCTCACAAATATGCCTCCTCACCCTGCAAACATTGTGATTATTTGGTGGCAAACTTTGCAAGAACACCATTGACAAAGCCTGATGATTCCTCCTGCCCAAACCGTTTGGCAAGTTCCACTGCTTCATTAATCGCAACCCCTGTAGGAACATCTTCATCAAAAATAATCTCATAAACTGCAAGGCGCAAAATTGTCAAATCAACTTTTCCCATTCTCTGCGTAGTCCAACCTTTTGCTTGCCTATTGATTTTTTCGTCAATTTCATCCAACTTTTCCAAAATCTGATTACTTTTATTAGAAATGTATGTCACATCTGTATCTTTGAGTGGTGATACTTCTTTTTCCTGCGCTTCCGCCCTCAAATTCTCAAAAAAGAACTGCTCTTGTTCTGGCATTTCTTCCTTGTCATGAAACTCAACTCTAAATAAAAACTTAAATATTTGTTCTCTAAGCTCTCTTCTGCTCATTTATCTTTTCCTTGATTTATATTTATTTGTCTGATGCCATCTTAATACCAACAATCCTAACATTTACATCGGAAACATTAAATCCTGTCATTGTCTCTATCGCATTTTTTACCTTCTCCTGCACTTTATTGCATGTTGTTGGAATGTTAAAGCCATATTCTAAGGTGACTGCAAGCTCCACAGAGACATTCCCGTCAAGAATATCAATCTTAACCCCTTTTGTCTGCTTCTTCATACCGACCTTGCCCATCAATTCATTTGTAATGTTTCCGGCCATAGCGCCCACACCTTCCACTTCAGTAGCGGCCAGCCCTGCAATCATAGCAACAACGTCATTGGCAATTTTAACTGTCCCAAACTCTTCACTTACCGCGTATCCGTTTTTATCTGTCCTCGTTTCTTTTTCCATGATTTAACCTCCTGTATCCATTTCCCGCAAATTTCCGCAAATTCCCTGTGGAAAGCAACTATATTTCATTATATCAAAATCCCTTGGCTTTGCAAAGCAGAAATTCGTTATATACTACATATCTTTTCCCAAAATTTTCTATTCAATTCAGCAATCATTCAGTATTCCTTTCCTTTCACAAATCCCAGAAACTAATTGTCCGCTGTGTATCATTAAACGTATACGCAATACTTGCCTCACGCTTGTCAATCAAATCAAAAATTTTCTGCTCGCCAATCAGAGTTTGTGTCACAAGGGTATAAATCTCGTCATTACTACATTTCAATGTCACACAACCTGTTGATTTTACAATATCCCCCTCAAAGATATGGGTTAACTTTTCCTCATCATAACTGTCAAAATACAACCCCTCTCTCACGTAGTAATTATCTGTTAATGTATTGCATACAGGAAGCAAAACCACCTTCTCTATCGAATGCGTTCTTGTAATTTCATCTGTTGTCACCAGAAAATAGTCATAATTGATTGCTGGAACAAAATCCTGTGATATGCTGTCTGTCCCACTTGAAGCATAGGAAGCATCTCCCCAAGTAGGGTCCAAATAATAATAACTACCATTCACGCGCACAAGATTCCAGCCATGTCGTTCTCCATTCGTAAAGCCTGTAACTAACAAGCATTGTATCCCTGCTTTTTGCAACATATATTGCATTGCTTTGGCATAACCTTGACACACAGATTTCCCCTGCAAAAATACAGAACGTATATTTTGATTATTTTCTACCTCTTTATCGTATTCTGTATTATTAATTAACCAATCATACAAATATTTGACAGTATTGTATTCATCTTCATTTAACGGAACTTGTTCAAAACAGTCATCTAACCGTTGCGCTATAGAAAGCTGTATCTGCTCTGCTTCCTCTGCCGTAGTAGAGTATGTCCCACTAAATGTAATCTCTGTAACAACTGCATCTGTCATATATTCTGTAAATTCATATCCTTCTACATAAAACAACTCTGGATGGTCATTCATCACACAGGCAAACACAATATCCAACATGGACTTGTCCACTGTAGAAAGTCTTACATCTCTTTCCATGTCAGTAAGCGCATCTAGCATCTCAAGATAAACCCTTTGTTTTTCTATATCGAGACAATGATAAGCATAATAAAGTTCTGGCACCTCTCGTAATTCTTGTATTTCCTCAGTCTGTATCTGTATTTTAGTCTCTGACTCTGTTTGTTTTTCCTCCGCCTGTTCCGGCTCATAAAAACGTGTCTCTTCGGTTTCCTTTTTCTCCTGTACAATATCTTGCCCTTCTTCCCGAATTGCACAGCCATGTACTAGCATTATCATACAACTGACAAGAACTGCCCACAACACCGTTTTACTTTTCATTTATCAATGCTCCCTATTCTCCCTAATTTAATTTCTGCCAAATTCTGAAAGCACCAGCCCTTTATTTCTGTCAACTGTCATACCAATACTCCACTGATTGATAAACAAAAGGAGTGGATTTCCTTTTAAATCCTGAATCTTTTTCATATCGGATGTACCGGAAAGCTTGTTCAAATCCACCTCGTCCTTATTTTCTATCCAGCGAATATACTCGTAGGGTAATGGTTCAAGTTTAATTTCCACATTATATTCATTCTCCAGACGATACTTTAGTACATCAAACTGTAGAACACCTACCACTCCCACAATAATCTCTTCCATACCCGTATGAAATTCCTGAAAAATCTGAATCGCACCTTCTTGCGCTATTTGATTCACGCCTTTAATAAATTGTTTTCTCTTCATAGTGTCCATCTGTCTTACCCGCGCAAAATGTTCTGGTGCAAAGGTTGGTATCCCCTCATAACAAATGTCATTTTTAGGTGCACAGACCGTATCTCCTATCGAAAAAATACCCGGGTCAAACACGCCGATAATATCACCTGCATATGCTTCACTTAGTATCTTGCGCTCGTCAGCCATAATCTGTTGTGGTTGAGAAAGTCGCATTACTTTTCCCCCTTGTACATGTCTGACCTCTACACCAGCATCAAATTTGCCGGAACAAATACGCATAAATGCCACTCTGTCCCGGTGTGCCTTGTTCATATTTGCCTGTATTTTAAAAACAAATGCAGAAAAATCATTCTCAACAGGGTCGATAGTCTCTCCCTGTGAAATTCTAGGCAGTGGAGTCGTTGCCATCTTTAGAAAATTCTGCAAAAATACTTCCACACCAAAATTTGTTAGTGCAGAACCAAAAAATACAGGTGTTAATTTTCCTTTTCGCACTTGCTCAATATCAAATTCTGCACTCGCTCCATCAAGCAATTCAATCTCATCGCGGAGTATGGAAAGCGCCTCATCTCCAATTTTTTCAAGCAAAAGGGTTTCGTTATCCATTGGGATTACTGTTGTTTCTCCTTCTCTGGTTCCCTTTTGTGTATCCGAGAACGTAAGCACATGATTTCCATGTCTATTATACACTCCCTTAAAACGTTTTCCAGAGCCAATCGGCCAATTCACCGGGCAAGTAGCAATTCCAAGCTCCTTCTCAATCTCATCTAACAATTCAAAAGTATCATTTGCATCTCTATCCATCTTATTGATAAACGTAAAAATCGGTATGCCTCTCATACCGCAAACCTTAAATAATTTTCTTGTTTGTGCCTCAACACCCTTCGATGCATCAATCACCATGACTGCCGAATCTGCCGCCATAAGTGTTCGATAAGTGTCCTCTGAAAAGTCCTGATGTCCTGGGGTGTCAAGAATATTAATACAATAGCCATCATAATTAAACTGTAAAACGGAAGAAGTAACCGAGATACCTCTCTCCTTTTCAATCTCCATCCAATCCGATACCGCATGTCTTGCAGTTGCCTTACCTTTAACACTTCCGGCGAGGTTGATGGCGCCTCCATACAATAAAAATTTCTCTGTCAGAGTTGTCTTGCCGGCATCGGGATGCGATATGATGGCAAAAGTTCTTCTCTTATTGATTTCCTCTGCAATACTACTCACTAATTCTATCCTCCGTCTATCCATATCATTATCATTTATCAAGACAGAGCCCATGACGCTAACACGACTCGCCATAGGCTTTTGCCCTGACACATTGCATTTAAGTATATCACATTTATCCAATTAATTCCACATCTTATTTTTTCGTTTTTTACTCTGTTCCAGAAACCGTAATAATAATATTTTCTGCAGAAATATTGGTCTTGCGCTGTACAATGTCTATAATCTGTGCAGTCTGTGCCTCGGTGAGATCTGCTGCCTCTACCATAACATCTGCTGAATTACCACTAATACTAACCACTGTTTGGGTGAAGCCCTTCGCTTCCAGTAACATCTGAGCATCTGACTCTTTCTGGGCGGTCTCTGTAAGCGTAATCATACTGTTTACAGCATCCTTTTTTGCCTCCTCTGTCAAGTCTGCATTCTGAATAATCTCCATGAGCGATTCTTTATTCTGCGCCCTTGTCTGCTCCTTCAAAAGCTTTGCACCTGCAAGGGTAGACACCCCTGACGCACTGGTAAAAATAGCTTCTCCTGGCACTTCTTGTTCAATCACGGTCGCACCTGATTCATCTGTGTTAGAGGCAAGTGTTCCATCCGCCGCCTCATCTGATGGCTGAAGATCTGTTGCTGCAGCTTGCAACGCACTATCTGATGTGGTATTCATATCACTGTTCAAATAATTTTCTGTGATTGTTACATCATCTGTGTCAAGACTTGGAATATCCTGCCCGGTTCCTGTCGACGCATAGTCTGTTATCGTTCCATCTGTATCCTCCCTAAGTGATATGGCATACATATCTTCGTCAGAGATTTCGTAAGTAAGTTCGCTGCTGCTTCCGTCCACAGAGATAAAATCCTCTTCTCCAATCTTGGTTCCGGCAAAGTTTAGATAACCTGCTACTGCGATCATCACTGCTAATGCCGTAATCATAATCTGGTTTTTTCTTAATATTTTTTTCACCAAACCATATCCTTCCTATTGCTTCTCTTTGCTACTTCTATCTTATTCAGGGCACGCTTTACTTAGACTTATTATTTTTTGTTTTTTCAATTCTGCATTGTCTGGCCCATTTCTAGCACTTCAATCTTATTTGCCTCCACACCATAGAGTGCCATCACAAGCTTTACAATCTGAAGTCGTACTGCCTCATTAGAAGCTCCCTGCGCTGAAATCACCACACCGTCAATCTGCGGACTTTTCGTCTGCGCAATAAAAGGAACCTGATCGCCATTCCCATTTACAGTATAAACTGTTGTCTCCTCTTTTCTTACCTCACTGTTTTCTCCATTAACCGAATTTGATGTAGGACTATCTTTCTCCACAACATACTCGGAGGATTCCTTAATGTAAATTAATACCTTCACTGTCCCAACCCCTGCTACACTGGACAAAAAATCTTCAAGCTCTTGTTCAAGCCTTCTTTTGTAGTCTTCTATAAATGCTTCTTTCTTTCCATCTTCCAAACTATCTAACGTATCTTCCACATGATTTGGATACTCCACATTTTTCTGGCTTTTCTTTGCGGCATAACTACTATTGGTGTTTCCTGTCGGCAGCAGAATAACGAAAATCAATATCCCACTCAAAAAAATAATCAACATTGTCTCCTTGCTTGGTCTTCCTCTTCCTCCATTTCCGCCGTTAATCATCATCCGAATCTTGTCTCGGACTCTCTCCAGCATCCATTCCACCTCCGTTTCTGCTGTCGTATTCTTCATGTGCCTCACCTATAATCTTTTCCTCCCACATTTGTTCATAATACGCTTCACCTTCATAAATACGATCTGCCTGCGTCATTTTCTTCCATTCCTGTTCCCATCGATCATACAACCTATCCGCCTCAGAAAAGCTGTTTTCAACCTGCCCCATAAACGAAAAAATTACATTAAAACAGATACACATCGTTAGCAGATAAGAAAAAAGTTTTAAATATTTCTGATAACCGCTCCCTTCTGTCAACTGAATAAGACATTGAAAACAAATTACAGTATATACAAGACGCCTGACTTCAACTGCCAGATATTCCATATTTTCTCCTTCTTTTATATGTTCGTATTATCTAACTTGTTGCATTTGTAATAACAGCTATTGTCACAAAAAATAATGTAGTAACTGTGATTAAAATTCGCAGTAACATAAATCCTGCCTCTGATATATATTCTACGCACTTCATCATCTGACGCTCTCCACAGATACTTCCCAATGCACCGCTTACTTTAATAATAAAAAGAATCATAAACGCTTTTAGAACTGGCGCTGCAATCAACAGCACCAGCACTACCAATATAAGCACTCCAAGGCTGTTCTTCACTGCAATAGCTGAAGCCAATGTTACACTTGATACAGACTCTACGAGATCTCCTATTCCTGGAATGGCACCTGCCGTTTTTTGAATCACTGTATTGTTTGCCTTGTCAATCACTGGCGTTACAATAATCTGAAGGATTCCGCTTCCTGACATAACAACAATCATCATTTTCAAAACCCATTGCAATCCTTTTTTGATTATCTCCATCAATCCTTTGAATCGCTCTTCTCCCCAGATGCTTTCCACAACACCAAGCATTACATATCCTTCAACTACTGTCGTCAGTGAAGCTGCCACAATTCCTTCAATTAGACACAAAAATCCCAACAATAGTTTATAAAAAATTAGTGCTGTTAGTCCAGAACCCGCAGCGGCAATGCAAATCATATACGCCGGAATCATCACCTTCAAAAATTCAATCAACCGTGTCATTGTTTCCTTGACAATATCAAGCACTTCATGAAACGCATTAATTAGCACCACAAGCTGACAGAGGATAAAAAAAGTTTTCGCAGCCTTTGCAGCCCCTTCATTTTTGAGCGCAGACATCAAATTGCTAACTAACGCGACCAAAATAAATAGCACAAGTACAGAGATAAAAAGTCTTTTCCAACTATCAAAAACATTGGTTATCGTTCCTGAAAGGTAACGCCAAAATAATCCAGGATCTAACGCCCAGTTTCCCATTAGTACATCCTCTATAAAATCCATAGAGTTTGTATTTCTACCTGGCAATAGCTCCCGAAGTAGTTTATCCAAAATACTCAAATCAGGAAGTATATCCAGTTCGTGCCACAAACTAATATCTTGACTCATCTCATCATTCCTTCAAGCATATCAATCATAATTCTAATGATTGGAAACCCTGCCACCATGATTGCAACCTTGCCAAACAGTTCTATATGACTGCTAAGCGCCGAATATCCAGAGTCTTTACACAAATTAGAAGCAAAATCACAGACATATGTAATTCCTATAATTTTTAATAAAAGTGATATATACGCAATATTTCCGCCAAGAATTGACTCCCAGTTTTGGAACTCTCCAATTGCAGTTTCTAACACTGTTAGCACTCTAATTGCGATAAAAAAACTGACAAGCATAATAATTAAAGTTGCAAATTCTGGTCTGTCCTTTTTGATGACCAACGCTGCAAAAATTCCTGCTATGGCAAGCACACAAATCTGAATCATACTATGCCTCCATCATCAACAAATTTATTACAAAGCAAATAAATCCTGTATCATTTCAAAAAGCTGATATATATAAGGAACAATCCATGAAAGCACCAGCACCAGTCCGGCAAGGCTAATAAGAAATGCATGTTCCTCTCTACCGCTATGCTTCAATACCTGTCCCAGTATCGTTATCAATATACCAACTGCTGCTATCTTAAATATTAGACTGACTTCCATCTTCATCCCCATTTCACAACTATTTTGTACCTTCACCTTTCCATAGTAAACGCAAATTATATCTGTGTTTACTTGCGCCGACCACATTTTATAAAACAGCTAAATTCTTTGCGTGGTCAGGTGCATTAATTATAGCGAACAGTAAATATTTTTGTTGTTTACTACAAAAACAAAATGATACACAAGATTCCAGTCAATGTACTAAGTGCCTTTATCAGCCTGCTGTTCTCATTTTTTTTCTGTGTAAGCCTGTCTATCTCACTGTCCAACTCTGTCTCAAAAAGTCCAAGTGCTTGCACTTGAAGCTGTTCTCCTTCATAAGCAAAACAATCGCCCATTTTTATCAGATAGTCCCTTCCAGTCTGTATAAGCCCTACTGTGCTTTGAATGGACTCATTCCAAATAGATATCAAGGATTTTCCATTTCGTTCTTTCATTCTTTGTGAAACCTCCTTTAAAAACTGGTCATATGGAGATTCTGCCTTTGTAGAAATCATGTCAAATATCTCTTCCATCGGTCTATGCAAATATATAATCTCACCTGAAATATACAACAAAATTTGCTTCTGCTGTTTTAAATGCCAAATTTGATTGCTTATCTCACTGCACAGCGACCAGCCAAATCCAAGTGCTCCTGTCATCACGCAGGCACTTGCAACAAATTTTTGCCACATATTTGATTCCCCTTCCTATCATAAATTTCAAAATACCGAACCATTTTTTCATCCATAGATAGCACTACAAACCGCTCAATTAACTCTGATTGTAATATTCTTTCCATCTCAAACTTATGTTGGATATCTTCAATCGAACTGCCATGTATTGTAGCCAGTATATTACATCCACACACACCCGCATGAAAAATTGCCTCAGCATCTGTACTTTTACCAATCTCATCAATCGCAATTACCCGCGGGGCAAAAGTTCTTACTAAAATAGAAATGCCCTGCTGCTTATCGCCGCCTGTAACAATATCTGTCCGTTCACCGCAATCAAGCATAGCACTTCCTCGGTAGGCTCCTGCAATCTCACCTCTCTCATCAATCACGCCCACATTACATCCGCGATAGCCTTCTACCCCATTTGAAAATAGACGTATTGTATCTCGAAGCAAGGTTGTCTTACCAACTCCCGGTGGCGAAATAATTAGTGTATTAAAAGGAATTCCTTGCTGTGTATGATAAAGATACTGAATAATTTTCTTTGCAATGTCCTTATGCTCATGTGCTAATCTAATATTCATATAACGAATATACTTCGCGATAAACCTTCCATTACCTGCTGTCGTAAGTTCCCCTGTAATCCCAATTCTATGGCCCCCCTCTACAGTAATATATCCTTGTTTTCTCTCCTCTTCGTAGGCATATACGGAATCATGGCACAAATAGCGAAAAATTTCTTCCAGTTCCCGTTCACCGTAAATAATAGGTAGTCTGTGTTCCCGTTCAGATAACACGCGCACTGGTTGGTTGACACGCAACCTAATTTCCTGTATCCTATCAAAATTTACACCGTTTCGCTCCCAGTCCCTTCTAAGCCCCTGCGGAAAAAATTGCAAAATCCGATTATCTGTTACCACTGTGCATTCCCCCTTTGTTTGTCCCACTGTCCATATCTCAATATATGTCCCGAATTTCAAAATATGAGCACTTGTTTTGCAAATATTTTATTACAATTCTCATACTAACTCCCATCTGCCCGCTTTGGCGGGCATACAAATCAGGATGTGGGAAATCTTTGATTTCACATTACTTTAATTTAACAATTATTTTTTCAAGATACTATCATAACATGTGGGTTAGTTGGAAATTGTGCACCCATTCAGACAAAATTATATTTTTCTCACTATTTATAGATATGGAAGTCTTCTTCGACGCTTACATTTTGTCATTGTATACAGAAAATCTATCAAATTTGAATGCTTTTTTCTATGAAATATGATATTATTATGAATAAAAATGATACAAATAACTTTGAGAGTCTATAAAAAAGAAATGGAGGCACATAGAAATGCATAACATGAAAGAAAGACTACACACCGGAGAACTTTATCTCCCAAATGACGAAAATATTATAAAAGAGCAGGTTACCTATCAGGACAAGCTGTGTGACTACAACTTGACGAAACCTTCTGAAACAAAAAAAAGAGCCAAACTATTAAAGGAAATGCTCGGCGACTGTGGGGAAGGTGTCTATATTGAAGCGCCATTTTACGCAAATTGGGGCGGACATCACTGTCATTTTGGAAAGATGGTCTATGCAAACTACCATTTAACTTGCGTGGACGACTCTCATATTTATATTGGAGATTACACTATGATTGGACCAAACGTAACTATAGCTACTGCTGGACACCCCATTCTTCCAGAACTTCGCGAACAATTATACCAATATAATATGCCTGTTCATATTGGTAGAAATTGCTGGATTGGCGCTGGCGCAATTATTATGCCAGGTGTTACCATTGGCGATAACTCTGTGATTGGTGCTGGTAGTGTGGTGACAAAAGATATTCCAGCAAACGTTGTCGCTGTTGGAAACCCCTGTCATGTAATGCGTGAAATTAGTGAACATGACAAAGAATATTACTTTAAAGATCGTAAAATCGAGAAATCAAAAGTTTAACATATTTCCTACTTGCCGCGCCGCGCGTCTGTCAGTTCTGCTGACTATTTTCCTATGAATACCCACGTGCAATTGAGTAGGGAAGATAAATATTCCCTACTCGCGCGCAATTATACTGACAAATTTCGCTTAGGCATAAAAATAAGGGAGCAGCACTCCCTTATCTATTATATTATTGTTAATATACCCACTGATTTTAATAAAAGGATTACCAATAAAATTGGTGCAATATACTGAATCATCACAACATACAAACGTTTTCTGCCAAATCTACTCCCTGATTTCTCCACCTCATCAATCACAGTCTTAGGCCGCAATATCCAGCCAATCAAAATACATGTTCCAATTGCAACCAACGGCATTAATAAGTTGTTGCTAATATAGTCCATAATATCCAAGATTTGTGCAACTGCACCATTTGGTAGTTTAACCTCAAAATACAGTTTATTGTATCCAAGACATACAATTACACCACCAACAATAGCAATGATTGTCTCAAGTGCAGCCGCTTTCATGCGTGTCATATGGAACCGGTCCATAAAACTAGATACCACTGCCTCCATAACAGACACAGCACTTGTAATCGCTGCAAACAATACCATAGCAAAAAAGAGACATCCTACCAAATTCCCAATTTTTCCCATAGACGCAAACACTTTTGGCAATGATACAAACATTAAACTTGGTCCTGATGCTGCCATGCCTTCCCTGCCCATAAAAGTATATACTGCTGGAATAATCATAACACCTGCCAAAAACGCAACGGCTGTATCAAATATTTCAATCTGGTTAATCGATTTCACCAGATTCGCGTCATCTTTTACATAAGAACCATAAGCCACCATAATTCCCATCGCTACACTAAGACTAAAAAATAACTGCCCCATCGCATCCAAAAGCACCGTAAAAAATCCCTTAACTGTCATTTCACTCAAATCAGGAATCACATAGATTTGAAAACCCTGTAACCCTGTTCTAGTCACACCTGTTTCATCCTCATAATGGATTGTCAGCGAAAAGAATGCGATTCCCACAACTAGCAGCAGCAATAAAGGCATCAATATTTTTGAGGAGGACTCAATCCCCTTATTAATCCCGCGAAATACAATAAACGCTACCATTAATAGAAAGACTGCCAACAATACAATTGGTTGCCAATCCCCAGTAATAAATCCCGTAAAATAACCGTCCTCTGCCGCAGCAGCGCCTCCTCCTGTAAGATAAGCAAGAAAATATTTTACTACCCATCCGCCAATCACACAGTAGTATGGCATAATAATGACTGGTACAAGGCATGCAAGCACACCCAAAAATCCCCACTTAGAACTTAACTTTGCATATGCAGTCAACGGACTCTGTTTTGTTTTTCTCCCAATCGCAATCTCGGTTGTGAGCAACGTAAATCCAAATGTAATTGCTAATACTAAGTAGATTACCAGAAACAGTCCTCCACCATCTTTTGCCGCCAAATATGGAAACCGCCAAATATTTCCCAAACCGACAGCACTTCCTGCTGCAGTCAACACAAAACCAATCGAACCTGAAAATGAATTTCTATTTTTTTCTCTTCTCATCACCTATTGTAAATCCCCTCTCCTTTTCTATTTTAATCTTCTTCAAATCCATATGGATACCCCAATTTTCGCATAAAATCAGCCATCTGCCAATCGCAATATTCAAACTCATCATCCTCATATGCTTTATTATTAAGTCTTCCATACGACCAGAAAATCAAATACTTTTCAATATCTGCCTTATTCACAGAAAAATATTTTGCAATAATATCCGCATTGCCCTTTGACATCTGTATTACTTCCTCTGACACCTCACCAAAGTAATCTGGTATTGGATCGAATTGGTCTATCTTCTCCCCATTATCGTATAACTCATATGCCCAATAATCGCCATCATATATGTAAAGTAACAAAACTACTTTGCCGGATTCCTTAGAGATTGCTTCTGCAAGGTCTCCATATCCAACACATCTACGATTATTAAATAAAATACTAGTACCATTTTCATATTGCTTGTACTTACATTCTTCAGGAAATAAATCTGCAATATCATATTGCATTCCACTTAATTTTGCACTTGTACCAAACGGATGCGAATACTTCTCTGCAACCACCTTTACAAATGCGCTTACCTCCTCTTTCTTACATCCTGGCATAATTGCTATCTGCAAAAATAACCCCATATTCGTTGTTCCTCCAGTTTATTATTGTCTCTCGCATTACCTTGACTACCTATCTTGCACATTATACATTAACAGCATAATTGTTATAAGTATACTCTTTTGCAATCCAGATGTAAATCTTTATTTTTAGGACTTTAAATGATAGAGATATAACTTTCTCTCTAACATTTTGATTCTTATTAAAAACAGAGATAAACTCATTTTATCACACGCTTCATCCTGAAAATTATCATTCAATTAATCCACCTAAAAATCCTAAAACCGCTCCGACCGCTGCACCTATGACAGAACCTATTATTGGAATAAGACCTCCAACTGTTGCACCTGCTACTGCACCTTTCGCTGCACCATCTAACGCTTTTGACAATGATCCTTTTACTTCTTCTTGAATCTTATTATTATAATTTTCTAATTCATCATTTCTTTTCCAAATTTCTGGATTTTTATTAAGACTATCTGTAAATAAAAAACGTTTTGTCTCAGGCATATTTGTTATCATAGCTAATAATAACTTTGATATATTATAATGATACAATGCAGAATAATAAATAGGATTCGTAACAATACTTGTAGTTTCTAATATTCTATTTCTTACCGATATAACTTTCTCATCCAGAAAAGAAACTAATTGTTGTTCTGGTTGACTTGCATCATAATTCCAATAACGACCTTTAAGTCCCATATCACATTGATTAATTGCAATAACAATTCTCTTTGTATCCCCAATATAAGGTACAATGATTTTTTCTATTACCTCATATGTTGTCTTCATATCTCTGTTAGAACCATCTATAAGAACAACAACCTCATCTATCAGCAACTCTCCATTTTCATCTTTTTGTTTTAATGCATTAGCAATTTCTATCGCATATCTCTTATCTTTTTCTGGATTATCCCCCAATCCTGGCGTATCCCATAAAACCATATTATCTATTTCATATTTTTGAATGGTTGCTGTTTCAGGATTAACATCATATCCTACTTTTGCAATTTCCATATTAAAGATTGCGTTAATTGTAGAACTTTTTCCTACGCCTGTAGCACCTACAAACATCACATTCAATTTTTGTTTCTTTAATAGTTCAATATGGTTTATAATTTTTTCTTTATCTGCTACTTTATCAAAACCACTGTTTTTAAATTCGTCCTTAATATTATCAAGTATCATTTTAAGCACCTCTTTACTTCATTAAAATACGTCTTTTTTTGGGCATACAATCTATAATAAAGTCAAATACCGCTTGAACATTCCAACCATACTCTGCCGAGTAATATACTGGCTTCAAAATATTTATTCCCGTTGCCTCTCTAACTCTATTTTGAATCGATAATGCCTGTTCTTCCAGAAAAGAAATCAACTGACTGTCCGGCGACTGAATATTTGTATTCCAATGCCTACCTTTCATAGCTACATCAGCCTGGTTGATTACAACAAGTATTCTATCTTTTTGAATATTTGGAACAATAACTTCATTTAACAGTGTATAAGTTGTTCCCATATCCCTATTTGCACCTTCAACAATAATTATCACCATATCAATAAAACCATATGTTTTACCATCACTTGTATATGTTTTATACAGCAAATCTATCATTTTTTTCTTGTGTATTTGATCTATTTCAACTCCATCACCCAATCCAGGTGTATCCCATACTCTAAAAAAATCATTCAATTCATATGCATCTAGTTCCATTGTTTCTGGATCAACTCCATCTCCAACTTTTGCGACTGTTTTTTGAAAAAAAGCATTTAACGTTGTTGATTTACCTGCTCCTGTTACCCCTGTAACCATTACATCTAATGGCCTAATTTGCATTTTTTTAAGATTCGTATCTATATCATCCGTTCTATAGGAACTGAATTTTACCCCCATTTTTCTTGCTCCTTATAAAGATATTCCATCATCTCTATATACAAATTTTTACACTTTTCATTTTCTCCATTCTCAATATATAATAGACATTTGCTGAGATAATTTTCATTGATAAATTGATAGATATCTGTACGATTTGGTTGTTTATTTATTAAATCTACTATCTTCGGAGCTGTGTCATAATACCGCGTAATCAGCATCTCGCCATCTGGTTGTTGTTTTAACCAATTATCCCTAAATCCTCTAAAGGTTGTTAATTCATAACAATCATCTGGCTTTCCAAATTCTTCACATATTGCAGTTGTAATATAACAACCACCAACTACTTTTCCTATCGTATTATTCCACACTGCCTTACCAACTCCTATTCCAGCTCCAATAACACCTCCTATTGCACGGCCAGCAGCTTCTCCTGCGCTTCCGAAAATAGAACCTATATCTCCGCCAATGTCCGCTCCTTCCATTGCACAATCTGATATCGTTTCCTCAAACTCCTTCAAAATATTCTTAGAATAATCTCTCAAATCATCATTGTCTTTCCACATCTCATCATTACGATTAATGTTTTCAACAAATGACAATCTTTTTTCTTTTGGTGTAAACTTAATAATATAATAAAGAAGTTTTGAAAGATTATATGGCCTACTTTGTGGCATACCTTCTTCTTTAAAACCTGCACTGTAATAAATTGGGGTTATATCAACACCAGTTCCTTCCTTGATTCTTCTCTGTACTGATGTTACTTTTTCTTCCAGAAACTTTTGAAGTGGTGGCTCTGGTCGATTATTTTCATAATCCCAATATCTCCCTTTCATTGCCACATCTGCTTGATTAATAGCTACTAAGATTCTATTTTCTTTATCTTGACCTAAATTGGGAATAATAACGCTATTGATCAATTCATAGGATGTACCCAAATCTCTTGTGCTACCATCTAAAATTACAAGTACCAAATCTATTAATAAGTTTCCATTTTCATCTCTTTCATTGAGTTTTTGAATAATATTTTTTGCATGACGATTATCTGCTTCCTTGCCATCGCCTAGTCCCGGACTATCCCACAATACGAGATTATCTAAATCATATCTTGTTATATCCATTGTTTCGGGGTCGACACCAACACCAACCTTTGCTACTTCTGTGTTAAAAAGAGCATTGATTGTTGAACTTTTACCGCATCCTGTAGCACCTGTAATCATTAAATTAATCTTTTGCTCCTTTAACTGCAAAAAATTTTTCATTAATTTATTTTTTTCTGTTTCAGAAATATCAGCATTCATAATATCGAATTCCATAGCATCTAAAAACTTCTTCTCATCTTTCATAAATTTATCTCTCTCTTTCTTTAATATGTATTTTAATATAATCAAGAAGACATACTTAATCGATTTTAGTCAAGTATGCAATTAATTTTAACAAATTATATATTATCTTTCAATGTATTTCGACACAAATACAGAATAAACGCATGCATCTTATATTTTATTAAATTTATTTCTATCATTAAATTAAATCAAGTAAAAAGAGGTCTATGTACAATCGAGTAAGGAAGGTTTATCTTCCCTAGTTGCGCGTCGAGCACTCGTCAGCTTCTGCTGACGAATTTCGCTTAGGTACCCATGCGCAAAAAAAGAGAACCATATTTAAAATTACATGATTCTCTTTTTGATAAATTTCTTCCTTTTCAGAAAAGAGTTCACATTGTAGAAAGGGAAGTAGAAATTTTAGTCGCTCTCTAATATACTAAGTATTTCTTTAATATAATCCTTAAATTTTCCAATGTCTGATAATAATCCATATTGTAACTTTTGAGAAGTTGTAATTGCCCGATTATATTGCAATTTAGTAATTTCGCCTGTTTCCAATGCTCCCTGTAACTCATCTATATCATCTGTAATAATATCTCCATTTGGATAAACTACCAAATCTAAATATAAATCATAAAAATATGGAATATTATCGTCATCGTATCCTTGTGCATCAATCATATCTATATAACAAACTTTCATTTTAAAGTTATTGTCCATCATTACCGTAATACAATAAAATTCATCACATGGCATAATTGTTAACCAATGATAACCATTATCACATACAACCACATCTTCATTGTTGTATTTCCATATTTGCTTTTCCAAAACAGTATTTATAGTTAATAGTCCAATATAACCCTTTATTTGTGGCATATCCACCTGTTTTCCAATTCTATTTTTTGAAGTTATACATTTCCATTCGTCATATGTTAATCTACATTTATACATAGATGTGTTCCTTTCCAACTTTGATTTATGTTTTTGATTATAAAATATTTGCCTGCTACCCAAAATGTATATTTATAGTTTTATTTTGAATGGATACACAATTCCAAAAAGAGAGATACGTTTTAAAGATAGCATTCTAGCTTAGTCATTACACTTTATGGATTACAACACTCCGCTGGAGTATAGCCTTGAGAAATCAAATCGTCTCTATTCCCCGTATAATTATCTTTATTTTTATCTCCTATTCTTTTTCCACTAGAACAGTCTTGTGTATGAAATTTTTTACTATTAGTGTTTAATATGTAGGTATTACCTTTTTTAGTTTGCGCAGAATCTACTTTTGATATCTCCTCTGTCGCTTCACAATTTTCGCCTGTAGCATAATCAATTTCTATGCCTTGTTGTACATTGTATACAAACACACAAAATTGACATCCATATCCATTATCTTCAACAGACCAAGCTTCCATTAGCACTCCATATGCCACCAAATCATTTTCTTCTTTATACACTGGCGTCACGCGGTATAAAACATGGTTGCTAGGGTTATCATCTATATAATCAGCAACTGTATTCTCAAACGGAAGCATTCCTTCCACATTGAAAGATCTGGTCCCAGTAATTAAATTTTTTTCATTTGCATTTTCACCAGCAAGTTGATACCCAATCAGATGACATCGATTGTATAACCACTTACCATTATACTGATTTTGGTGCCATCCGGTAGGTGTCACTGAATTTAATGATGCCTCTCTATCCTCCACAGGCATTATTTCTTCACATATATTTGCATATGCAACATGACATCGACCCAATTCATCTAAATCGCTATATATTTCAAAAGCGTCATTTTTCTTTTTGTCCTCCGCTGTAAAGAATGGAATGTCATTATTTACCTCAATATATGGAGTTCCTCGATAAGCTGGAATCGATTCAAACCAATTTTCCGAATTAATACCTTCTGGTACAAAAGTCTCAGTATTCGTTTCATCCTTTTCCGTAACAATGTCCGATGGATTGGAAACGTTAATCTCAACACAACCTGTACACAAACACGATAGTACCAACAATAAATAGATAACTATTATTCTATTTTTCATAGCATTTTTCTCCTACTCTCTACTAAGATAACCTAATTGAGTCAGGTATTAATCTGAAAATTTTTTCTGTATTTATCTTTGCATGTTTTATCAAATCCTCTTCTGAGGTTTTCATATATTTAGACAACTCTCTAGCAACATACATTATATTTTGAGGTACATTGATTCTACTCAATCCTGGAACATTTCTTGGCGTTAAATAAGGCGCATCTGTTTCAATCAAAATCTTATCCAATGGAATCATAGGCACAGCTTCCCGCAACTCTTTTCCACGTCGCTCATCACAAATCCAACCAGTAATTCCAATTGAAAAGCCCATTGAAAGATACTGATCCAACGTTGTTTTATTTCCTGTAAAGCAATGTACAACTGACTTCCTGCAAATATCAGGGTGCTTTTTGAATCTCTTTATAAAATCATCTGTAGCACTACGTTCATGAAGAAACAAAGGCTTGTCAAGTCTTTCTGCCAAGACAATATGCTTCTCTAAACATCGAATCTGATTTTCTTTTGAAGAAAACATTCGGTCGTAATCTAAACCACATTCCCCAACTGCAACTACTTTATTATTCTCAGATAATATCTTTTCAATCAATTGAAAATCCTCCTGTTTTGCGCGGTCCGCATTATGAGGATGAATTCCAGCTGTTCCAAACGCATCATGCGTTTTTATAAATTCATTTATCTTTTTATTTTCTTTTGTGTCTGTTCCTGTTAAGATACAGCATACTCCATTGTCTGCCGCTTCTGCTATAATCTTCTCCGGTTCTGGAAACTGTTTGCAAAACAAATTTAAACCAATATCATAATATTTGATAAAACTCATACCATCCTCCAAATAAAATTATTGATTGTATAATTGTGTTTTTTTCATTTACGCAAATATGTATCTTGGTTTTACATTTCAAACTCCATGTAAATAAATTTTTTATTGATTTTTATCTGATTCAAAAAACGCCCTCGGCGTTCTTGCTGCGAGGCGCGTATCGTGCGCAACATGCTCGCTACTGACACAAATAAGTTGCTCACTGCCTATAGTGGTAGGAGTCATTTCACATCTGATATATTTATTTTTTATTGTATCATATTTTACTAGAGATATAAATAGTTTTTATATGGTTCTCATTACTGTCAAAATCAGATGAACATGAATATAAATTAATTCATGTTCATCTGATTTTGACATAATTTATTAAGAGTATAAAAAGTAACCTATTTTTACTAAAATACACACATTTTATTACACAATTTTCATTTTTTAATAGATGAACCAGAAAACATGTTTATTATAATTGCTTGTATTGATATCCTTGTAATCCATAATCATACAAATAATTGTTAAAATTGTTTCAGCGGTGGACTGTTCTGCAATTACACTATTTAGCTTCTAAACATAATTTAAAATAATAATTTCTGGCACAAATAATACCACGTTTCTTAATATTATAATAACTAGCGATTTTATTACCTTTCCTAGTACCTGAAAACAACTTATTATTAATATGATAAATAAATGATATTAGCGCAGATAGGCAAAAAATTCTCAAAAAATATCCTGTTTATTCAATCAAAGCATTATCTTATAAAAAATAACAACAAACAATTTCCAAAAAATAAAAAATAATTGTAAATACTGCATTAAGACTGCACATATTATTATGTATCTCACTATATCAAACATTCGCTTTTTCTGATTCTCTCCATAGGGATACACTCAAAAACTACTTTCTTGAGATAAGTCTACCGACAAAAAATTAAAAGCGTATCAAGTCTATATGCAACTCCATAAAAAATCACTGCATCAAACCCATAAATATGAAATCAAAGTAACAGACAAGACATATATCCTAGAACGTATCTGTAAATTCACTCTTTAAGTCTATTTGCTGATTTTTTAAAGGAAATTTGATCAACATATATTCCTTGTTAGACACAATTCTTTTGCAAACTGTGACGTATATCTTGAAAATTTTATTTTTTAATGTACTCTGGCCAAGAATATTTTATGAAACGAATATGTGACAAAGAGAAAATTTCAACTTGTATTACAAATAATTAATACTATATTGTATTGAATTTCCTAGACATAGATCTTTATCTGATGAATTATGAAAAAGGGGAACTTGTGTGTTCACTTAAAGCAGGCAACCTTTCATCTTTATTGTAATACAAGACTCCCCAAAATTTTGAATCAAAATAAAACCACTAGATTTGTCAAAAAACTAGAAAAGAACACCTACAAACTAATATAAAACTTCTCACAAAGTTCTTCTATATACTGTCTTCTGGCCAGCACCTTCAACCAATCCTCTGGAATTTCCACTAACCCATAGTAAATTCCAGCCAATCCTCCAGCAACGGCGCCTACTGTATCTGTATCCTCTCCAAGATTTACCGCTTTAAAAACGCATTCTGTATATGAATGTGTTTTTAACAAACACCACAGGGCCGATTCTAAAGTATGAATGACATAACCACTACTTTTAATTTCACGATCGGGTAATCCTAAGAAATCTGACAAATTCATTAAACGTAAATATTCATACACATTATTCCATGTTTTTCTTTCATAGTACGCAAACGCAGTTTTAATTCCTTGTTCTATAGATTCATATAAAGGCAATCTTCCTTCTAACAGGTTCATGGCAATATTTATATAAATGCCACACCCAATAAGACTTGTGCGATGTCTGTGTGTCAAGGCAGATATATTATGTACTATCTCCATCTGAGATTCCATATCCAAATCACAATGTTTTTTCAAATAAAATGCGATTGGTAAAATTCTCATTAAAGACCCATTTCCGTTCTCATATTCTGAAATACCTCCACATTCTAACGGATTCATTCCACGTCCATAATTCATAATCGCTCTACTAGTGGAATTTCCCACGTCAAATACTTCACCTGTTGCTGTATAATCATTATATAAAAGCCAGTCGGAAAACCTATTCATAATATCCACGTAATCAATCTTATTCTTTTTAATAATACTATCCATTAGTGCCAATGCTAAACTTGTATCATCAGACCAAGTTCCCATAGGCTGATAATGTGTTCCGTATTCTCTCATTGAAATAACTGGATTTTCCGCTATTTCCTGTCTGCTTTTAAATTCAACTGGAACCCCAATCGCATCACCTATCGCCAAGCCAATCATTCCATCACATATTTTTTTCAAAATCTTCATATATTCCAGACTTTCCTATTTCTAAAAATTTTTTCGCAAAAGGATTTTTAATTGTAAACTATATCTCACAAATTTAAATGAAATAATTTCATTTTCCACAAATTAAATCAATACAATTTTTTAAAGTTAAATTTTGATTATATCGTGACCAAAGCCTTTTTATAACATCTTTGTAGTAATTTGTATCACTTTTTAAATAATCAGATGGAGCTAGCGTGCG
>BLMC01000035.1 GCA_011959805.1 Lachnospiraceae bacterium
GTAAGCGGATACATAGCTCTATTGGTTATTTGACACCACAGCAAAAGGAGGACGAAGAACTAAAAAAAGCTGCATAATCTTTCGACTTTTTTTGTCCAAAGTATTGACATAGGTTCACTTTGACAGATAACGAAATACCTGAAAACGCATGGCTTCATCAAGATATTCAGAATAAGATGTCACAATAAAAATGATAATATTGTTGTTTGCCTTTTTAATTCATTGCCTACGTAAATGCCGTTCATTCCGGGCATTTCTATATCAAGAAAAAGAATATCTTTATTGCCTTTGTCGGTTAATAAAGATTCTCCATCGGAAAAACAAGCCAATTCTGGACATTTTACATGAATTTTATCAAAAAAATTTTTACAATATTTTTTAAGTTGTTCAATCATCAAAGGATCATCGTCGCAGATAAGTATTCGCATTTTAACCTCATTCACAAGTTTACTTATTTCTGATAAATAGCGTTACTATTATATAACACCTGAGTTGAAAAATATATAGAAACTGCATGAAAGGACATTTTTTTATAGATTTTGGGATAAAATGCGGTGAGGGACGTAAAAACACATAGAAAAAGATATAAAACATGATAGAAAACAATAAATCACAAAGGTATATAGTTATTTTTACTATTTCTTTTTACAAGAAGCTCAATAAAATCTTTGGCAAGTTCTATATCCGGCTGATTACATAAGCGCAATTTGTCTAGAATATCCTGTGGAACATTATATGCGTGCATTGCTCCAAGTAGGAGATAATCCGGCGTGACATTAAGATATTTGCAGATCCCAATAAAAATATCCATACTTGGCTTCTGCTTTCCGTTTTCTATAGAGGACATGTGATTGTTTGATATTTCAAGTGCTTCCGCTAATTCTGCCTGCTTTATTCTTAATTCCTTGCGGCGTATTTTTATACGGTTTCCCATTTCAATGTATTGAAATTCCACTTAATTCATCTCCTTCCTATTTACATTTTATCAGTATGAGTAAAAAGAACAAATAATGTGATACAGAATAATTCTGTTATAAATGCAGAAAACATAAATTAATGCATGATATTTTCTGTATCACATATATTTTTTATATAAAAAGTTTTGTTTAATCCCAATACATACATGAATTGTTTCTTTCATGCAAAAGGACTCGTTTTACAAAAATCGTGTATTATCAATTGTGAAATCAATGATAATTCAATAGAGAGGAGGAGAATGCAATGAAGAATAAAGTGTCAAAATCAATTGCAAAAGGAGTAGTATCAGCATTGAATACATTTCTGCGTGTAGACGCGAATTCTACTTCATGTTGTATTATATACCAGCCTAAAGCACCAAAAGAATTAGCAAAATTCAGGAGAGCAAAATGATTGAGAAATGTGCGGGAGTGGTAACAGACTGGCTGATTAAATGTGAGATGGTAGAGGAAACAGACAAAGAGTTATACCAATATGCTGTATATAGTATCTTTTTATCATTGTCTCCGTTATTATTAGCTGCGGGGGTTGGAGCTTGTATGGGATGCATTAGGGAAAGCGTCGTGATAATCATACCATTCGTGATAATCCGCAAGTTTAGCGGAGGATACCATACAGAACATGCATGGTCATGTCTGATAGGTTCATGTCTGTTATTGCTACTGTGCATAGGGTTATCATGCTACATAAAATGCGAAAAGGAAATTTCTTTTTTTACTGCTATGGCGGCTGTAAGTCTGATTTGTTTCAGCCCAATTGAGAATAAGAATAGGTTATTGAGCCAAGATGAAAAGCGTCTTTATAAAAAGATAGTGGTTGTGCTTGTGATTATCTTTTTATTTGTGGATGCAGTATTCTTTTGGAACAACCTACATATATATTCAGTCTGCATTTCAATTGGTATTATATTATCGGCGGTATTACAGATACCTTGCATTTTAAAAAAGCTGGTAAAAAATGGAACAAAGTGACCAAACGAAGGCGAAAAATGTCGTTTGGCGCAAGAAGAGTTGAAATTATGACAAAAACAAGGATAATGGAAATTATCGTTGATTTCACAAAATAATAAAAATACAATTGTTGTATTGGAAAATGGAGGAAGGCAGATGTTTAAGAAAATTTCAAAAGTTTTAGTAACAACGGCAACGTGTGCTTTGCTTATGGCAAGCAGTGTATTTGCAGGAAAAGCGTACTATAGTTTTACGTTAGGAAATACAGGTACGGCAATTGAGAATTTTTCTGTAAGCAAAAACGATAAGACGATTTTGTCTAATCCGTGGACGTTAAAAGTAAATTCTATAACTTGTTCGGGGCAGTATGGTATTAGGTTTGCTCCAGCGATGGTTAATAGCAGTGGAAATGTCACAAGAGTGTGTACACAGAGTGCAGTTTGGCGTAATGGGACAGGATATGGTACAGTAGCCTATGCTTCCGGAGATGCTGCTTTAACAACCTATAAGTTAGGGGCACGTCAGGATGATAGTTACTATTCAACTTTTAAGTCCGCTGGCTGGTGGAATGCAGATAAGTTAAGCGATCAGTAAATAAGAGTTCAAAAATAGGGGGTATTCACCAATTTTGATAGAATACCCCCTGTTACATTTCAAATTGAAGATAAGCAGAGGTGTTAAGGATTATGAAAAAAGGTATTAGAGGGAATATTTTACTTGTTGCTGCCATGTGTATATTAAGTGGATGTGCTGAAACACCAGAGGTGGTGGAGGAGAATGGAATTCATTATGCTTTAAATGAAAACGATGAAAGCATTATGAATATTATTGAAAATGATACAGAAAAAAATGTATATTTGACAGCAAGTGAAGATGAAAATAAATGTGTCTGCCGTATTGGTGATTTGGATAATGTGATGGATATAAACGCAATAATTGATGGGGGGAATTTGGAAACAATATCAACAAGGACAGCAGAGCCTTTTCCAGATGTAGTCAATGTGGAAAAGGTTATAGACATTCTTTTTGGTGGTGAAGACAATGTGATAGAAAGTAAATTTAAGGAAGATAATGCAGAGCAGCAGGGAAATGATGGTGAACAAGCAGTTGTTCGTCAAATGAAAACTACTGGTCAGATATCTTTGGACAGTGTAGATGGCAATATTCATTTTATGCAAACGTCTCATGCTGGATTTGATTATCGTAATGATAAATTACTTATACAGTATAAGCAGATTGAAACTGGTAATAGCTATTTTGAAGAATATAATAAAGACATTTCAGATTTGTATACGATAGACATGGCAAAACAAAATTTGTTGGAGATATTCTCTTCTATCTTAAATACAGAGATACAGGTTGTATCATGCATTTCCATATACAATGAAATGGGGGATGGATTTTATGAGTTTAATTTTGTTCCCATCATTGAAAAACTGCCAATTGCAATAAATGATAGAGAAATGAACACTGATAATATTGTTGATGTGTATGGCAGAGTACAGATTGGTAAAGATGGGATTGCGGTGATAGAAGCAACTAATCTATTATGGAGATGCATAGATAGTTCGAATGAATCTGAGGTGAACTGTTTGAGACTGGAAAAAGCACTGGAAATTTTGGCAGAGTATATTAAAAAAGATGAAATTTCATGTTCAGAAAAGATTACATTTACAAGGGTTTCTCTTGTATGGTTACCGATAACAGAAGATTGGACTGAAGCAGAGCTAATACCAGTTTGGAGATTTTATATTCCCTGTGCGGAACTGATAGAATCGGGTATGATAGATATTTCATTAACAGAAAATGTTGCGACGGATATATGTATTAATGCAATAAATGGAAAAATTGAAAATATACAATAACAGGGGGAAATATGATTAGTTTTTTCAAAAATGATATGAAACGTGCATTGAGTAATAAAGGTTTTTTTGTTGCGATTGCAATTTTATTAATTATTTTTATTCATGCAATAAGAGTGAATACTAATTTTGAGGGAACTGTAAGCACTTATGAAATTATCAGCTCTGCAATGGCGTTATCGGGATTTACACCTTTTGCTGCAATCTTTCCAGTCATGGGATATTCAGTGGTTTTTTGTGAAGAATATCACAGCGGTTATATAAAAATGATTACTTCAAGGATAAATTGGAAATATTACAGTATTTTGCGGATGATAACAACGGGGATCTCGGGTGGAATTGTGATTGCTTTTCCCTTTGCTATTGTAAACTTAATTGGATATTTTGAGGGCGAACATGGAATGCCAGACACAGGTTTATATATGGGAACAAAAATGCAATATTATTTAGAAAATTATGGCGATGGTTATATATTAATAGGTAAAGTCCTGCTAGGTTTTTTATTTGGGGCGTTGTGGGCCTTGGTAGGAATGTCTTTTTCAGTATGGTTTTGTAATCGATATGTATCACTTATTGCTCCATTCATTTTATATGAAGTGATGTGGCTTCTGCTTTATCATTATCCGGTTTTAAATCCTATTTATTTAATACGAGGAGATGATTTAAATTCGTATCCCTTGTCTGGAATTATGGAAATTTTGTATATCGTTATTGCTGTTATCGTTATTTGGATAGGATTAAAACGGAGAATGCATTATGAATAAGGTGAAAGATATTTTGAAAATATGTGTATATCAATTTAGAATTCAAATGGTTTCTAAGCGAGTCTGGTTGGGATATTTGTTGGGAATTGTAATTATAATGAAACAATCTTTTGGATATTTTGTTTATGCAGATAGTTTAAAAGAGTCTATCAATGTATTGGAAGCTTTTGTTATAGCAGGTAATAATTATAATACGGCGATGTTTTTAGTATTAGGATGGCTGTTGGTAATTTCAGAAGCACCTTTTATTAATAGCAATTCGCTCTATTTAATTTATAGAACTAATAAAAAAAATTGGAATGCGGCTATGATTTTGTATATTTTTTATCAAGCTATTATTTACTATAGCTTGATAGCTGGCTGCACTATGCTTTTTAGTGTAAAAAATGGTTTCTTTTCTAATGTATGGAGTAATCCTATTGTCAGGTTGACAGAAAATGTGGATAAAATAAAAGAAATTAATGTATATTTTCCGTATACTGCCTTTATAAAAGAAATATCAGTATTTCAAGCGTTTTTGTATACATGGATTCTATGTTTTCTATATGGATTAATACTAGGATTGTTTTTATATACATTCAATTTGTTTTCTAATCAAATTGCAGGAGCAGTAGCAGTTTTCTTATTTCATTTTTTAGGGTACGAAATTATGAAAGAGGGATTTATGGTTATTATAAAGTATTCTTTGTTGGCGCGTTCTATCCCAGTATTGCAGATTGGAGAGGATTTAGGGGTTACATTTCATGGAACATTATTTGTGTATGCCATAACCATATTTATGCTAAATGGTGTGTCGAAAAACATAGTAAAATTTACGGATTTTAGAGAAGCATCAAGAGGAGAAGGTGAATAAATGAAAAGTGTATATAAATTTATTCAAAAATATATAGATTTATGGGATGCTTTGGCAGTGATATGTTATTCTGTTTTTACTTGGTATTGGAGTAGTCATGTAAAAAGTATCATTACAGAAATCTTAGCCGGTATTCCAAACGAAGGCAGTATTATTGAAATTGTTCCATTAGGCAAATGGTTATTCTTATTTGCTTTTTATTTTTTTATCATTTCCAGAAAACTTAGTAAAAATAGGAAAATATTGCCATTTATTTTATATCGGTATAGATATTTTAAAACATGGTGGAAGCGTCATTTTATTGCAATGCATATTATTGATTTCATAATTTTTATAATAAGCTGTGTTATATGGGGGATGTTAGAACTGTTTGATGAAAATTTCACAAATGAAAACTTTGGTATTATTTTAGTATTTTTTCTGCATCTAAGTGTTTGGATTAGCGTTTTAGTTGTAAACGATATTATTTTTAGCGCAAAAATTACCCCATGTATTTTGCTTATTTTTGAAGGAATGTTATATATAATCTCAGTAAATTTTAATTTGCCGTTTTTAGTATGTGGAATGTATGTTAACTGTTCTTACTCTAAATTGGGAATTATTGCTATGGTGGTTTATGCAATAGAAATTTTAACAATTGCAATATGCTATTTAATAGTTCCAAAATTATGGAAACTGGGGTATTTAGAAAGGAAGGTTATAGGATGTCAAGTGCAGTGAAATTGGAGAGTATATGTAAAAAATTTAATAAGGAAACAGTATTAAGGGATGTAAACGCCGATTTTCATTATGGGAAAATATATGGCATAGTTGGAAAAAATGGTTCTGGAAAAACAGTATTGTTTAAAACAATTGTCGGTTTTGTGCGACCAACATCGGGACATGTCTATGTAAAAGGAAAAGAAATAGGGGTGGACACAGATTTTGCGGAAGATGTTGGTTTAATTATTGAAACACCAGGATTTCTTTCGCAATATAATGCATATAAAAATTTAGAGTTTCTCGCAAGTATAAGAAATAAAATTTCTAAGCAACAAATAAAAAATACTATAAAATTGGTTGGTTTAGATGCTGAAAGTTTAAAGAAAGTTGGAAAATTTTCGTTGGGAATGCGTCAAAGATTGGGGATTGCACAAGCTATTATGGAAGATCCAGATTTAATCATTTTGGATGAACCAATGAATGGACTTGATAAAAATGGCATTCATATTGTTAAAGAAGTATTAGGAAATTTGAAAAAAGAAGGAAAAAGTATAATCTTAGCAAGTCATTATGCTGAAGATATGGAAATTTGTGATGAAATATATGAAATGGAAGATGGCATGTTATTAAAGAACTTACATTAAATTTTTATTAAGATAAAAGCAAAATAAGGATATGTGAAAGTCGATGAATATAACAGTTCTAATATTTTATTTTTTAACTGTTTTTGCTCCCTATATTCCACTTTCCTGTCCTTTCTGTAATTATAATAGGCATTGGGACAGATACCCATCTTCTTTTCCTCTAGTTCTTTGCGCAATTTGCAGTTTTCCTTATTTTTTATGCCCACAAAATTTGAGGTTATAAAAAATGGTAGTAAATGAGATAGAAAAAAGGTATAATCAAAGAAAACTAATAAATGCAGGAGTGATTATGTTTCTGTCTATGGTAAAATAAGAAAACAACAACTGCTAAAGTAGTAAATATCGCAGTTAGGGGTATTTTTTGTATTAAAGAGACATAAACAGTGGTGTTCTAACTAGTATAATAGTGATTTTTGATTTTGGTTATCACATCCTTCGTTATTTTGTAGAACGACAAGACAGTTATAAGATACATCAGTTAATCATGTATTTTATTAGTATTCCCGTTGTTTAATCAATGTTTTGTCTACAATATTTAAATGATTTAATATACTACGCTTATAAAAGGGGATGTACAAATATGAAGAAGAATAATAAGTCATGGTATGAAAAAGTAGGTATATGGATTGGTATTGCTGCGGGAGTAATGACAGTAATTGTTGGAATTATAACAATTGCTAACAAAAATCATACTACCAATGAAAATATCAATAATTTGGGGGGAAATACCAAAACTACTAATATAGGTGATATGGTAATTAATTTTGGTGACAATAACAATTTTACAAAAGAATTATCTGACAATAATAAAATTAGTGAAAACAATATAAATATAAATGATTTGCAATTAAACTATGCTACTTTATCAGACAATAGATTCAAAAATGTATACATCGGTCAATATACGGATTTGTCTAATCCTAAAGAAAAATATTATTTAGAAAATAATTGTGCTTTTATTCTTAACATAAGTAATCCAACAGAACATCAAATTAAAATTAGCAATTTTAAAATTGTCGCGGAGGATATTATTCAAATTTCTGAGCCTTATATAAGTATAACATTAAATATGTCAGAATCTATTGATTTATTAATAAGTAATCATGGATGGAGTGACGCATATAATATAGAATTAGAGATAAGTGATGAAAATGGAATTTTATCAGAATATTTTAATAAAGAAGACCTTATGATAGAAGTTCCAGAATTAGAATCAGGTAGTTTTCTTTTGGTTCATTTTCTCAATGAAGATAAGATGATAAAATCTCCAAATATTGATGAAAATAACTTTTTTACTGTTAAACCTTTTGTTAATATTACAATGGAGAATGGTGAGAAGTATTCTCAGAATCTTCTTCCTATATATTTATATAATGATAAAGTTGAGATAGATACCTTTGGAGGAAATGAAGGATTTTATGGTGTATATGGAATTATGGTTGATACTAGCAAAAGTGAATTTCAAAAGGATTTCAATGTTAATGAAACAGTTAATGCAGGAGAAATTTTAGATATTCCTATCTGTTTTTTTCCAAATAAATCTTGCTATATGGATTTTTATATTGAATTTACTATTTTTAATGGTTCTAATGAAGAAATCATTTCTTCGGATTTGAAAAATATAGAATTCAATGTGACCTCAATAGATGCCAAATATATAAATCTCGATAATTGTATAGTGGATTTACAAAGTATATATAGTAATTCTGATGGAAGATATTATATATCATATCCAGATAACAAAAAATTGAATCCACTAAATAGTCAAGAATTTTAAAATTATAAATTGTTAGCAATTGTGTTAGAAAAATAACGTACTACATACAAAAGCGAATTAGAAATATTCTCAAATGTTCTATCGAACTTTGAGACCATAATATCGTCAATACAAAGAAAAACAGGCTGTGATTGTAGTTTTTCTGGTATCAGATTTAAAGCTAAAAAAACAGTAGCGTTCATAAAGTTAGAATAATCCATCTTTGTATAGGAACATAGATAATAAAAGGCATTGAGGGATTTTGTGGTAATGCCTGATAAGAAATGACTGAATTTTATGAGGTGAATATAACTGGTGCATGTATTCTTTTTTTGGTCTCTGAGAAATATAATTGCAAATTAATGGTTGATACATTGGTAGATTGGTTTGAATTGAAAAGAGCAAAAGTTGAAGAATATATTATAGAATTTTTTCAAACCTTTCCTATGCGAAGTTTAATTATGGTAAACTTACTAGAGTTAGGAGTTCCAAATAATGTTTCGATTAAATAAAACTAGCACACAGGAACTAAATAAAATAGCAATTCCGCTTATTATACAGAATATATCCAGCTTTCTCATCGGATTTGTTGATGAGATGTTTATTGGCAGAATTTCGACAGAAGCATATGGAGCAATTGGCGTGGCGACTTCTTTAACGTTTTTTATAGCGGGAGTGTTTAGCTATGCAGCAGTGGCATTTAATATTATTGGTTCAAGAAAAATTGGAGAGAAGAACACAGATGATTTTAGAAAAAGTCTGATGGCATCACTTATAATAGATGTGTTTATAGGATTAATATATGCAATAACAATAATATTAATTGGAAAACGTTTGTTTAGAATTGTTTATGGTTTCTCAGGAGAAGCATTGACAGCAGCATTGACTTACATTTATATTACTTCCCCATATATGCTGTTTCAGATGATTATATTTACGTTTCATTCTTATTTTAAGATTAAGAAAAAAACAAAATATATTATGTGGGGAGCGATTGGGGCAACAGTTTTAAACACAGTGTTAGATTATGTGTTGATTTTTGGAAAATGTGGTTTGGAACCAATGGGGGTAGCAGGAGTGGCCACAGCCAGTATGATAAGTGTATTGATAAATATGCTTATTTATATTTGGATTGGACGAAAAGATATTAGATTCTTATGGAAAGATAAAAGTATCTATATAAAAGAGATGACTACTTTAATTAAAACAAGTCTTCCACTGGCTGGAGAAGAATTGTTGGAGGGCAGTGTTTTTGTGGTTGTAATCAATGCATTGATTGCACAAATAGGAATTATAGAAATCGGAGCATACTTATTAATTAAGAAAATAATAGATATGATCATGATACCAATGTTTATGTATGGCTCTGCAGTTTTGACGTTAGTGAGTGAAAACACAGGACAGAAGGACCAAGATAGAATTATGAAAACGACTGAAACAGGGGTAGTAATTTCTATCTTGTTATTCCTCGTAGGGGGACTTATAGTAATTTTTTTCAGAAAACAGGTTCCACGATTGATTTCTGAGGATGATGTACTGATTTCATTTGCAAGTACGATTATGTTTCCTATGGTACTGATGAATTTTTTTAATCCAATACAGACGATCTATAAATATGCTTTACAGGCGTATGGAGATGGGAATTTTGTACTCTATGCCGCGGCGTTCGTCCATTTGATTATATTGGGATTTATTCTGATAATGTATTGGATGAATCCTACAGTTGTGATTATATTTGTGGGATTATTTTTGAGTTATCTGTTTAACTATTTGATTTATAGAGGACGACTTAGAAAGCAGTTATCAAACTGAAGATTATAAGCAAAATTTTCATATGTAGTTTTTACACTAAAACAAGAGATAAAGTTTTTAAAGATGAGTGTGTTGGCACTTCTCTTTTTTGAAGGATTTTGGGTTAAAAAATGTACATACTCTTTTGAAAATATCATTTATCATTTGTAGCATGGTTATTTTCAACACTATATGTAAATTTTTCCAATTATTTTAAATCCTATAAGCTAGAATTGTTATTTAATGAATTATTATTGCTGGAACAAAACGGGATTGCGACCGTAAACGACACTGCAAAACAATGTCGTTTACGGTCGCATTTTTGATTTTAAAACTTTAAAAATTCTTATCCGATATTATTAATATAGTTGAAACTGACGTTCCTACACTGTCTAATAAAACACTTTTGTAACACCAATTTATACAGACTTGTTCATTTTTTTCTCCGCAATTTCCTTGCGCATCTTGGGCAGATCTTTTTCAATCGTGAATAGATAAGCAGTTATACCAAGGATAATACATACGACAATAGGGCCATATTTGAAAAAGCCGTCGATGCCAGCAATAGTAGCCGCGGACTGTGTTTCTTTTAATCCATCATAGCCAACTGCGGTAAGAAAAATACCCAACAGGGAGGTGAGTAGTCCCTGACCAATCTTTTGACCGACAGAATTGGCAGAGAAAAGTACGCTCTGTACGCGCGTTCCTAGCTTCCATTCACCATAGTCAACACAATCGCCAATCATTGCGCCAGCCAGTCCCATAGGGAATCCCATACCAATACCCTTGATAAGACCGGTAGCTAGAAACCATGTTACATTGTCCGAGGGACCAACAATAAAGAGAATTTGGCCTACAAGGATAAGCGCAGTACCAAAAACTACCAAAGCTCGTTTGGTAATTTTACCTAACAGAGAAGGCACAACCATCATTAAAAACACACCAGGAATGTTACTAACAGCAATGAAAGATCCCATCAATCCCAAATTACCCATTACATCTTTCAAGTAGTAAACAGAAACTGAAAGATTGAAAATTAAAAGAATATTGGCACAAATACCAATGATTAGTGTATAGATCCAGTATTTATTTCTAAATGCGAAGCTAGCACCCTTGAGGGCATTCTCCGCTGGCTTGTCATTTTCCACACGCTCTTTGACAAAGAAAACGTTGAGGAATAGGAATAACATACCAATTGCTCCAAAAAAGAGTGTAGCCTTCACCCATGCAGCCTGGCTGTTCATGCCACCGAAGGATTCGATTATGGGCATAATCTTGCTGGCAACAACTACCTGCATACCAGCTGCAAACAGCATAGAGTAAGCCAACATCTGTGAGCGGTCAGTAGGATCATCTGCGGCGTAGGATGGAAGGGATGCTACAGCTGCGCCAACAATAGTATAGAAAATTGTGTTAAAAAGGTTATAGGTAACAAAGATAAAAGCCAGCTGGAGTGCGGGGGTGGTGTCTGGAACTAGAAATGTCAGTACAACGCTGACCAGCATGGGCAGACTCCACTTAAGAATAATAGGAATACAATGACCGTATTTGTTTTTGTGAGTATCAATATACTGGCCTGCAATCAAGTCTGAAAACCCGTCAAAAATCTTGCAGAATAGAATGACGGTGCCAACGCTCGCGGGATTGATGCCTTTTACATCTGTATAAAAGAGAATGATGTAACTGGCAAAAAGCGTATACATGGCATTCAGACCAATTTGGCTGGAACCATAGATCAGTTTTTCAAATAAATTGGGTTTTTCATTTTTCTGAAACATGTTTTTCTCCTTTCGTCGTTTCACTTAATTGATGCTTGGTTTAAGCAGTTTTGTTAAAATAACGAAAAATTTAAAAAAACTAAAATTATTATCTGGAAAAAATGAAAAATACTACAATCATTTCGACCTTTTATAATACTTTTTTGGGTATATTTATTGTATTAGCTTTAGTTTTCTTAATTTTTTTGGCTATTTTTGCAACGACTCAATGTAGTTGATGAACTGATAATAAAATGTTTTACGTGATAAGTCAACAAGTTTATTAATGAGGTGCAAAAGTTCGTCTTATTATACAAAAGTGGTTATGATGTTTTGTGCGTTTTGCTTGCTGTGATAACTTAGATTACAAAAGCCATTTTGGTTACTGTTTGCTCCCGCACCATACATTTGCTATATGGTGTCGGAGACAGTGCAAAAATGCCTATTTTGTGGCATTTTATGTACATCAATTGTTGTAATTCACACCAAATTATCTTAAAGGAATACGAACTCTGGCGTGTGCAAATTGTAACCTCTTTTGTAACAAGAGACTTCTGTAAGAACTAGGTTGCTTGCGAAAGCTGTTAAGTCATGGTAATATGAAGAAAATGACAGGAATATTTGGGTATTTGCGCATGTTTTTATGTATGAAGATAAAATTATACTGTTGTTTTATTCAAACTGGTATGTTTAAAGAAAAGTAAAAGGAGTACAATATGGCTACAATTAAAGATATTGCCAATGAAGTGGGAATTTCTAAGGCTGCTGTTTCGCGAATCTTAAACCATAAAGGGTCATTTAGCCCTGAGACAATCGCAAAGGTGGAGCGTGTGGCTAACCGGTTGAAGTACACTACTTTGACAGCTCTGCATCAAGAAGAATTGGTTTCTAATAAAATAATAGCAGCAATCTTTCCGGCGGTGGAATTACCATACTTTGGATTGGTGGCATCTCATATGGAGAAGGTAGCATATGATTATGGGTATTATCTAATGCTTTGTGGTTCTCTTTTTGACCGACAAAAGGAGGAGGATGTATACAGAAGCCTCAACGAAAAGAAAATAGATGGGGTTATTCTAGGTAGCTATACAAAAGATCCAACAATGTTAGCAGAGCAAAGTTTTCCAGTAGTTACATTCGGCTATAAGTTGGCAGATAATATTCCTACTGTGCGTACCGATAATTATGCAGTGGGCAGAATTGCTGCCCGCCATCTGTTAAGCAAGGGATGCAGAAGATTGCTTTATATTACCAGCTTTCAAGAAGAATTGGGCAGAGATATGCGCTGTAGAGGTTTTGAGGATGGACTGAAAGAGTATGGAGTTGAGCCGTGGATATATCGTGTGAATATGGAAATGCAATTGCTTAATGATTTTTCGGAAGTTATTACTCGGATGATGATAGAGCATCCTGAAGCAGACGGGGTTTTTGCGGAGACAGATGCGCTTGGCATGAACTGTATGCAGGTGTTTATTGGATTGGGATACGAAATACCAAAGGATATCAGGGTGATTGGCTATGGAAATCCTTTCTTTTCAGCTTTTTCAAATCCTAAATTGACAATTGTGCGGGAAGATACAAAAGAACTTGCACGTCAGACAGTATCATTGTTGGTGGATATGATTGAAAATGAGGGAAAAAAAGAGGCTTTAAGCAGCAAAGAGATAGTCATTCCAGTGGCGTTGGATGAGCGAAAAACAACTTAAAGTAAGTAAAAAAAGGTAAATACAACAAAAAACTCGTATTTGTTAAAGAACATGTATTCTAAGAGTACGAGTTTTTTGTGCATAAAAGTATAAGCAATAAAACATATATATTATTTAATTGTTAATAATTACAATTAAATAATAAAATTATTGCTATTATACAAAAAAATACACAATAAATATATTGACTTAAATAATAAAATAGTTTACTATGATGGTAACATATGTAAAATTGTAATTATAAAAAGTAAATGCCATGCTTTGGCGCAACCATATAAAATGAAAAGATATTTGTATGTCAGTCATGCTGTATATCTGACAAATGTGTTGATGTACAAAATTTAATGATTGTTTTGAAAAGGAGGAAAAATTATGTGCCCTATCAGTGTTCCCAGTGAGGTAGAAAAAAAAGTATTGGATCAAGTTTATTCAAAAAAGAAACAATGGACGGTACAGCAAGTAATTGATCAACTTCTGGATGATATGTGCGGGGGACCCAAATTTGAAACAACTTGTGATATTATTACGGTGGGAAGTCCAGACAATGTTGTTACAGGTGTGGCTACAACTTTTATGGCTACATTTGATGTGATTAAGGAGGCGGTTAGTCAGGGTAAAAATTTTATCATAACCCATGAACCTACATGGTTTACTGGTATAGATAAGATAGATTGGTGCCAAAATGACAGTGTTTATATTGCCAAACGCAAATATCTGGAAGAATATGGAATTACTGTATGGCGTCTTCATGACCATATGCACATGGGTTCTCAGACAGACTATATATACGAAGGGTTACTACAGGAACTTGGCTGGAAACAATATCTACAACCGGACGAAAAATTTCCGTGGATATATGAGATTCCTGAAACCACCCTTGGCGAACTGGCATCATTTTTTAAAGACAAGCTGGAAATGAGTACCATCCAGATTATTGGCAATGAAAGTATGAAAGTTCGACGAGTGGGTATTTTGGTTGGCGGAGGTAGTCTGGGATTTGGCGTAGAAGAGATGCCAATGGAGGTTATGGAACGAAATAAACTGGATTTAATGGTTGTTGGAGATATCACCGAGTGGACTATTTGTGCCTACATTAATGATGCTTATCAAATGGGGATGAATCGGGGAATGTTGACTTTGGGACATGAGCGCAGTGAAGAGGCTGGCATGAAGTATCTAGCGGTTTGGATGCAGGAGCGTTTTACTGATTTTCCTATTCAGTTTATTGATGCAAAAGAACCATTTCAGTATTTGTGAGGAGGCTGTAAAAATGGCTGTAGTTGATGTTGATTTTATTTCATATACTCTGAAACGTCAGGTTCATTTTAAAGCTTTGATTCCAACAGACAATTTTTACAGACCAGATCGTCCAGAGACAGAGTTTCAGACAAATCCAGCACGCACGCTATATTTGCTACATGGTTATACGGGGTGCTGTAATGATTTTTTATATGGTTCCTCAATATTTCAGTTGGCGATTCAGCATAATATGGCAGTGATTATGCCAAATGGCGAGAACGCCTTTTATTTAGAAGATTGGGAAAAGAACGAAGATTTCAGTAAATTTGTCGGTAAAGAGCTAGTAGACTTTACCCGCAGCATGTTTCGTTTGTCAACAAGAAGAGAAGATACTTATATAGGTGGTATGTCTATGGGGGGATATGGTGCATTGATCAATGCACTGCGGTATCCACAGACTTTCTCAAAAGTAATTTCAATATCTGGTGCATATGTAGAACTGGAATTTGCAGATCAGAAGTTATATATTCGAGATTTTAATTCAGATGAAGCATATCAGAAGAAGGTTTTTGGCGATGTAGAAACCATGCGTCAACGCAACGTGGACCCGCGTTTCTGCATGGAAGAAATTAAGCGGCAGGGAATGCCTATGCCAGAGATATATTTTGCCTGTGGTGAACAGGATTTTATGATTGACCAAAACCGCAAGTTGCATCGCTATATGAAAGACAATGAAATTCCTCATGTATATCATGAAGGAGAAGGTGTACATGACTGGTCTTATTGGAATCCACATTTAATTCAGGCTATGGTCTGGCTTAATGAATAAAGTAACTGTGAACCGTTAGCTTTTTAGGAGAAAAGAGATGAAATGGGTAAGTGCATTTGACTATTTGCCAATAAACTATGGTGTTCAATTGGCTGAGGTTGCTGATCAAACACAGCGAATTACGTTTGATAATAATCTGTATGGTGAAAAGATTCGCGTTCGTCTGTCAAATTATTGGGCAAAGTCTCCACTGACGATACATCGTATGTCTGTGGGGATTGTGGAGGGCGGCAAAGTTATTCGGACTCAGCCAGTTACAATGGGTGGGAATTTAGTTATTACATTGGCGCCTGGTCAGGAAAGCTGGAGTGATGAGGTATCGCTGATTGTTAAAGCCAATGACCGTTTAGCCATTACTACCTATGTTGATGAGATGCAGTCTATTGGGAGTGTATGTGCGTTTTGGTCCTCAACAGGGCCACTTGTATCTTTAAGTGCGTCTGGTGATTACACGGATGGAGGCAGTTTTGTGGAGCAGCCTGCGGAATCAGTCTATTCTGTGATTGCGCAAGATGTGAATAAAGGATATTTCTTTTATGGCATTTCAGGAGTACAGGTTTATACAGAGGAAAGAGTAAAGACAATAGCAATGTTTGGTGATTCTATAACCCACATGTCCTATGTGTCCAATGCATTGGCAAAGCGGCTATATGCAGCCTATCCAGGTAAAGTAGCCTTGATTAACCGCGGTATTGGTGGAAACCGACTGCTGCATGATGCTACGAGGGTATCATTTCTACCTTCAGATGGGGCCTGTTTTGGGCGGGCTGGAATTATGCGTTTTGAGCAAAATGTATTTTGTGAAGAGAATGTGGATACTGTTTTGGTTTTGGAAGGAATTAATGATATTATGCATCCAATTCAGTTTAATCATCCAACGGAGCGTATTATTACGGAAGAATTGATTTGTGGTTATCGCTATCTCATTGCGATTGCTCATAAACATGGAGCAAAAATATTTGGTGCTACCATTACACCCTGCGGTCATATAGATTACCCCAAGCATTGGCTTCAGGAATTTGAGATAGTGCGCAACGATGTCAATGCCCGGATTCGAGCTGATATAGGCTATGATGGCTGGTTTGATTATGACTTGGCGGTTCGGAGTGAGGACAGACCTAGTTATATGCGTGATGATTGTCATATTCATGATGGTCTACACCCTAATGATTATGGCGGTGTCCTGATGGCTGAACGTGTTGATTTGGAAGCGGTTATGGGCTGAGGAGGAGAAAATATGCCAGTTGCTAAAATCATTACAATGTTGTTTCCTGGCGCAAGACGCAAGGCATTGACTCTTAGTTATGACGATGGAGTTTTGCAAGATCGCCAGTTGATTCAAATGATGAATCAATATCAAATTCGAGGTACTTTTAATCTAAACAGTCGCATCTTAGGCAGAGTGGAGAAGATGACGCTATTTGGTAAGACAGCAGATGTTTCTACTGTTACATTGGAGGAAATCCCCGTTCTGTACGCAGCGCATGAAATTGCAACACATGGTGCAGAACATTCAGCATTGACCGGATATGGAAGTGCTGGCTTGCTTGAAGTGATGGACGATCGCCGCATTTTTGAAGCGACAGTGCCCTATTTGGTGCGAGGTCATGCATATCCTTTTGGTTTATATAATGATATGGTGTGTGATATGTTGAAGGCAGCAGGCATTACTTATGGACGAACAGTTACTTCTACCAGACAGTTTGATATTCCCAAGGATTTCATGAGGTGGGATCCAACCTGCCATCACAATGACCCGGAGGTGATGGAGCTGGCAAAGCAGTTTTGTGAAAAGGATTCTGTATTCGGACAGCCTCAATTGTTTTATCTTTGGGGGCATTCATACGAGTTTGATATGGAGCAAAACTGGCAGGATATAGAGAAGTTTTTGAAATATGTTTCTGGTTTTCAAAGTACGGTCTGGATGGCAACTAATGGTGAGATAGCAGACTATGTGACTGCATATCGCATGTTGATATTTTCCGCGGATGGCAGTAGAATTTATAATCCTACAGCAGCAACTTTATGGATGGAGATTCTTGGAAAAGTATACGAAATCAATGCTGGTGAGACAGTCACTATAAGATAGATGGAGGATTTAAAATGGCAATTATGAAAGTTACATTTGCATCGGAGGTGTTATCTCGATGCATTGACCTAAATGTGATTGTTCCGATGGAAACACTGGGATTGCCGGGTGCAGAGGCAACAGAAAAAAAGAGGCTACAGAAGTTTAAGACACTGTATCTGCTACATGGATATGGTGGTAATCAGAATGACTGGCTGACTTACTCTAATATTCGAGTATTGGCTGAAATGTATGGTATTGCTGTGGTTCTTCCGGCTGGGGAAAACAGCTTTTATGTGGATGGTCAGGCGGTAGGGACACGGTGGGGAGAGATGGTAGGAAGCGAATTAATATCGTTTACCCGCCAGATGTTTCCTCTCTCTGAGAAACGAGAAGATACATTTATTGGTGGATTATCAATGGGTGGTTTTGGAGCACTGCGGCTAGGAAGCTGTTATCACCAAACTTTTAGCAAGATATTTTGTTTGTCCGGTGCGTTTGTTATTGATGATATAGCCGGCAAGAAAGAGGACTATTCGGATGGCATAGGTGATTACTATTGTTATCATCATATCTTTGGTGATTTGGAGCGACTAAAGGATAGTCCTAAAGATCCACTTTGGTGTGTAAAGCAGGCGATAGAAGCGGGAAGTGTTCCACAGGTGTATATGGCTTGCGGAATCGAGGACTTTCTTTTGGAGAAAAACCGCGAGATGAGAAAACAACTAGAAGTGCTAAGGGTTCAATTAGATTATGTGGAAGTATCTGGCGCACATGACTGGATGTTCTGGAATAAGCAATTGGAGCCAGCAATACAATGGATGCTACATAGATAATATACGGCGCTGCATATAATTTTTGAGATTTAGATATGGTGTCTTGATCCAACTGAGGAATAAAAAGATTACGGCGCGTAGGAAAAGTAACAATCTTATATTGGGAATATATCATAAAAAATTTAACGACGTCAAAAAGACCTTCCATTGGGAGGTCTTTTTAATATGCCTTTTCTATATTAGAATTTATTTTATCTTTTTTGTAAAGATTCTTATCTATCGCAGATTCTTTCAGTCTGCGAAACAGATAGTCTTTTATGCCCTGAAAATCTTAAACTAGTTTTACTCTAACACATTTCATCAGGATTGGCAACTATTTTTGCGTAATTCATAGAAATTGGAAAAACTATTATTGTTGTTTATTTTCTTATTAAAATTGTAAATATATTTCAAAAAAGATGCAATATTTTTGTAGAATGTTACTATGATTATAGGAAAAGATATTTTATGGTCACTTTTGGGGTCACAAACTTTATAGTTTTTAAAACTGTTTAGAAAGGAAAATGAATTTATGGCAAGACATGGTGAAAACATACGAAAAAGAAAAGATGGACGTTGGGAAGGACGCTATCGTGTATATAATGTGCAAAAAGAAAAACAGGTTTACTGTTCTGTGTATGGAAAGACATATGATGAGGTACGGGAAAAGCTGACCACGAAAAAAAATCTTTTAAAAAATCAGTTTAAAAGTAACGAAAGAATGTATGAATACAAGACATTTATTTCAGAAGAAATTGTTTTTACAGAAATTGCACAACATTGGTTGAAACAGGTCAAGGAAAAAAGAAAACATTCGACTTATATAAAATATAATCTAATTTATCAAAAACATATTGAAGAAAGTTTTAAAAATATTCCGCTGTCTCAAATGATAGATTCCCTTGTAAAAGAAAAACTTTCTGATTCATTATCAGAGAGTGTGCGAAAAAGTGTTTATTGTGTGTTGAACCAAATTTTAAAGTATGCTTCCATTCAATATGCGATAACAATTGTTCCTTTGAAAAAACCTAATTCTGAGATAAATAATAAACCAATCAAGGTGCTTTGCAAAAGGGAACAGAAACAATTAATTACAATTTTATATCAGAAGATGGATTTGTTTAAAATGGCAGTATTGTTGGTGTTGTTTACAGGACTGCGATTGGGAGAGCTGTGCGCGTTAAAATGGACAGACATTGACTTTGAAAATAAAGTTCTTACTGTAAATAGGACAGTGCAACGACTCTATTCAGAAGGTTATCAAACCAAAACAATTCTAATAGAAACTACACCTAAAAGCGCGCATTCCCGCCGGGAAATACCATTATCTGATTTATTGTTGGAATTACTGATAAAATTTCACCATGAAAAAAAGTACATATTTGGCGGTGATAAGCCCATGGAACCAAGAACAATGCAACACCATTTTAAGAAAATATTAAAAGAAAGTGGTTTGACTGATACAAATTTTCACATTTTGCGTCATACCTTCTCTACAAATTGTATTGAAGATGGTATGGATGTCAAGAGCCTAAGCGAAATGTTAGGGCATTCCGATGTGCAAATTACATTGAATTATTATGTGCATCCTTCTATGGATATAAAACGCAAATATATTAATAGTTTGTCCACGTTTTATGGTCAGATTTATGGTCAAGCTGGATAGAGAAAGTTCGGATACCTTATTATTTTATGCTGTTTCGCAGACTGAAAGAATCTGCGAAAATTTCTATGGAAAATTATGCTGTTTAATAACATTTATACCTGAAAAATAGCAGTTGTGCCATAAGTTTTGTGATTGTTATTCAAAGAGGTGAAGTAATGGCCGCAGAGAGTACCATAACGAAAACCGTTTGGCAGTACAGTGAGCCGCTGCCAACAGAGACAATGGAGTTTTTAAGGGGGATTGCACTAGATTATAGTAAAGTTAAAAAATACATCTATCATAGATATTCTGGTATTGGAAGTCTAAACAGACTAACGCCGGCATTTGACATTATGAGCGAAGTACGTGCCAGTGGAATTAGAGCACAGCTAAAATTGCCGTCGGCATATTTTTCACCCGCTGTAATCGATGCAGTGTCTGATATAAAGACCATGTGGGGAATGCTAAAAAATAAACTTAGGACACTGATTACAGCAAATGAAAACCTGACAGGTGATGAGCGCATTTATCTGCGTACAGTGTTAAAACTTGACAATATTTATGCTGCAATTTTAAATTATGAAACATATGAAATTCCAAATAGAGCAAAGGAACTTAACATCGATATAGGACGTCTAAATAACCTTTTGCGTAGGTTGACAAGAAAATATTTGACAAAATTAGAACCCGTTAACACAGACTATTTTAGTATTGCATCTTGTGGCTATGCATATAGAGATGGCGCAATTTTTATTGCGTCGAGAGTACCTGGACGCAGAATGAAAATTCCATTAAAAGATGGAAATATCTGTAAGCGTCAGATACGCCTTTGCATCAAAAAAGATTATGTCGCGCTCGCGCTTCCAGTGGAAACAAAGATAAAAATTCATACAGATTACAATAATACAATCTATGTGCACATTGGTTATCAGGATATGTTTACCTTATCAAATGGAAATGTGTATGGACAGGCACTTGGCGATATTACTTCTGTGGAAACAAAACGGCTTGATGACAAGAATAAAAAACGAGCCAAAATACGTTCCTTGTATCAACAGAATATGGAATTTGGAAATAAAGAAAAGGCAAGTAACATAGAAAATAATAATCTTGGTTCAGAAAAATATAAAAAGCGCAAAGAAAAGGAACATGCAAAGACAGAAGTATTTATTAACACAGAGATTAATCGGATGCTTGCAGTAGAAAAACCAGGAAAAATTGTGATTACTAGACCATTGACAGTCGGCAAGATAAAGCTTCCATCAAAATCAGCAAACAGGAAAATGACAAGAAGTTTTAATGGATATGTCAGAGAACGATTGGCTTATAAATGTCGTATGCATTCTATTGAGCTTGTGGAAATAAATTCCAAAGGTACAGGTAGTATCTGTTCCTGCTGTAGTGCAGAGGGAAAAAGAATGCGAGAAGGTTTTTGGTGTCCAAAATGTGGATATAAAGATTCATTGTCCCGAAATGGAGCCAAAAATATTGAAAATAAATATAATACAACAAATCAATAATGGTTAAAACATACAAAACTGAGAATAAATTACTTGTGGAAATATTTTATTTTAATATTGAAAGGAGTAATTTTACCCTTTAGGGATCACAGGAAAGTATGATGACATAACATGGACAATACTATATTTTATATTAGTTTGTTCATAAAGGCAAAAAACGGCATTATCTAGGTCATTTTTGGATCTTCTGGTATGCCAAGACCGCGGCCTTACGCGGAGCGAAGTTTATTTTATAAATTGTAAAATGAACAGGCGCAGGGGCGCCCAGCTAATGCTTATGATAATTATAAAGTGTTTCTATAAACATACTTTATTGTTATAAGAAAAAAAGTTGTCAATACGCATTTTTAATGCGCAAAGGTACCATTAAAAAGATTGTTAGCAAACTGACAAATGTTTGCTAGATGTGTAGGGGAAGATAAGACTTCTCTGTCGGGTTGTGAAAATGCAAAATATATTTTAAGGAGCAAACATGAGAAAGGCACAAAAACAACAGTCGGAAGAACTAATTAACCAGATGGAAGAAGCGCATAGTCAAATTAAATTATATATTGAACAAAACAACATTCCGTTAGCGCTAGAGCTTCTGAAAGATTGTCAGGCAGGTGGAGTTACTCTAGGTACACTCATTGAGAATACTGAGGGGGAAGGTCATCCTACTGTATTGTTGTTGGAAGAATATTGTGAACTTATTTATCAGATTCATCAAAACTTGGAGCAAGGCATTAACGGAATAAATATTAATAAAATCTATAAAATGTTGCGGCAGAAATTAATTAAAGTCGAGAATAGTGTTAAAAATGATATTCCAATAAAAAAAGAAGCAGTTTTTCTGCCATATAAGGCAAGTATGTGGGATAGCTTAGAAAGTGTTTGGAAGGCGGCAGATCACGATCCAAATTGTGATGCTTATGTAGTTCCGATACCATACTTTGATAAGAATCCGGATGGAAGCTTTCGCGAAATGCACTATGAAGGAAATCAATATCCGAATTATGTGCCAATTACAAAGTACGAAGATTATGATTTTGAAACCAGAAGACCAGATATGATATACATTCATAATCCATATGATAGCTCAAATTTGGTAACAAGTGTGCATCCCTTTTTCTTTTCAGAAAATTTAAAGAAATTTACAGATAAATTAGTCTATATACCATATTTTGTCCTGGATGAAATTAGACCTGATGAGAAGGAAAGAATAAATCGCATAAAGCATTTTTGTACAGTGCCGGGAGTATATAATGCGGATAAGGTTATCGTACAATCGGAGGATATGAAGCAGATATATATTAAGGTCCTATTAGATGCTGCAAATGATTACAGTGACGCCGCAAGAAAATATTTAGAAGAAAAAATTCTGGGAATAGGATCTCCTAAAATTGACAAAGTGGTAAATACAAGAAAAGAGGACTATTTATAGCAGGTGAAGTATATGAGAAAGAATATATTGCTAATATGCAATTATTTTGCACCAGATAATGCCATTGCCGCTGTTAGGACAACCAAATTGGCAAAGTATTTGAGACAGAATGGATATGAAGTACAGGTAATCACAGAAAAAAAGGATAGTGATGTGGAGGATGAAATTCTGAAAAAGAACGCAGAAGATATAAAAATATACTATGCGTATTCGTCTGAATTTTATAAAAAATTTTATAAAAAATATAATAAGATTACTCAACCCTATAAAAAAAAGAGATTTGATAATTTAGACAACCGATACAGGAGAAATCCAAAGACTGGAAATATGGAGTTTTATCCGTTTGAGACAGCTTATCCTTTTCTCGGAAGCTTGGATTATATAGCAGGATTGCTGAAGCAGTATGATTTGTTTTTGAGCATAAAAAAGACTTTAAGGCATTGTGAGGACTTTGACTATGTGATTACTTCCTATGGGGATGCATTCAGTCTGTTTGCTGGACGGTATTTTCATAAATATCATAAAGAGACACCTTGGATATTTGATATTCGCGATGCCATTTATCGATATAAATTTACCCCTTGTTATGTAGCTTGGATTGCAAAAATGTTTGAGAAACAGATTTGGAAAGACGCGGACTGCGTATTGGGTGTGTCAAAAGGCATCTGTAAAAGAGTGCCTTTAAAATACAGAAAAAAAGTTCACTGTTTGACAAATGGGTATGATAAATCAGATAGAAATCATTTGAATACAAAGAGATTGAATCCATCTAAATTAGTGTTTACATATACTGGTTCGATGTATGGGGGGATTCAGGATTTATCGGTATTATTTCAGGCTATTAGAGAAGCAATTAATAAAAATGACATTCAGCAAGAACGATTAGAATTTCATTATGCAGGAAATGATTCGGCATATGAGATTTTTAAAAGTCAGGCTCAAAAGTATGGACTTGAGAAAAATTGTGTTACGCATGGAAAATTGTCACGTAAAGAATCGTTACAACTTCAGCAGCAGTCAGATGTCTTGCTTGTAGCTTCTTATGATTATCAGAAGAATCAAGGAGGAGTGATCACTGGAAAGGCTTTGGAATATATGACTGCAAAAAAACCGGTTATAGCAATTATAACAGGAGATATTGAACAGAGCGAATTGGCAGATATTATTAGAACCACAAAATTGGGAATCGTTTATGAGGATGTACATAAAAAAGAGGACTATGAAAAATTGTATGCTTATATATACAGATTGTATAAAGAATTTGTAGAGACAGGAGAAATAGAACACAAGCCAGATGAAAACGAACTTCGTAAATATGATTATAAGAATTTGAGTAAAAGATTAATAAAAATAATGAACCAAATAGAGAAATAGGGGAGAAAATATATGAGGTATGCATTAATTGGCTGTGGAAGGATTTCACCAAATCATATAGCTGCTGCGCAAAATAATGAATTGGATATTGCGGCAATCTGTGATATTGATTCTACATGCATGGTAGATAAAGCATTGAAGTTTAAACTGGGTGATGAAGTAAAACAATATACAAACTATATTGAAATGATTGAAAAAGAAAAACTAGAGTTGGTAGCAATCTGTACAGAAAGTGGAAAGCACGCGCGGATTGCGCTTGATTGTATAGAAAGAGGTATCAATTGTATTATTGAGAAGCCGATTGCATTATCCATTCAAGATGCGGATGCAATTATTTCTGCTTCGATTAAGCACCATGTAAAAGTCAGCGCATGTCATCAAAACCGTTTTAACAAGTCGGTGCAGATTATAAGAGAAGCGATTGACATGAACCGTTTTGGAAAACTTTTTTATGGAACAGCACATATCAGATGGTGCCGTGACCATGAGTATTATGACAGGGCAGCATGGAGAGGGACATGGCAGCAAGATGGTGGGGCACTTATGAATCAGTGTATTCATAATATTGATTTGCTTCGTTGGATGATGGGCGGTGAGATCGATGAAGTGGTCGGAATGACGGACCGATTAAACCATAACTATATTGAAGCAGAAGACTTGGGAATTGCTTTGATCAAATTTAAAAATGGAAGCTATGGAATTGTGGAAGGAACAACAGATATTTATCCCAAGAATCTTGAGGAGACACTGTACATATTTGGTGAAAAAGGCACGGTAAAAGCTGGAGGACAGTCTGTCAATGTAATTGAAGAATGGAGCTTTTCGGACTTGTTGGATGATCCAGAGCAGGTAAAAGCAAGGTTCCATGAGAATCCTCCCAATGTATACGGATACGGTCATACACCATTATACGCAGATGTCATTCATGCAGTGAAAAGTGACAGACAGCCCTATGTGACGGCGATGGACGGGAAAAAGGCTTTGGAGCTTGTGCTTGCAATCTATAAATCCTCTGCAGAAAACAGCAGAGTGAAATTTCCACTTACAGATTGTGCTACAACAGACTTTCGGGAAAGATTTAGGTAGTACAATTGTTATAAAGAAATTGTGGAGAAGAGGGATTGTATATGGAGTTTCGAGATTTAAAAAGACAATACCAATATCTAAAAAGTGATATGGATTTAAGGATACAAGAGGTAATCAAACAAACAAATTTTATCCAGGGTAAGCAGGTAGCTGAACTTGAGCAGCAATTAGCAGCGTATACAGGAGTAAAGCATTGTGTGTCATGCGCGAACGGAACAGATGCGCTGCAACTCGCACTGATGGTATGGAATATTGGAGAAGGGGATGCGGTATTTGTTCCAGATTTTACGTTTTTTTCCAGCGGTGAAGTCGTGTCAGCAGTCAATGCAGTGCCAGTTTTTGTAGATATTGAGTCCGATACCTATAATATTGATTGTAATTCATTGGAAATTCTAATACAGAGAATGATCGAAAAGGGTAGATTGAGACCAAAGGCAATTATTGCAGTTGATTTATTTGGACAACCAGCAGATTACAGAAGACTAAGAAAGATAGCAGAAAAATATCAGATGTATATTCTTGAAGATGCAGCGCAGGGATTTGGCGGAAAAATTGAAGATAAAATGGCGTGTTCCTTTGGCGATATTTCTACGACCAGCTTTTTTCCCGCAAAGCCACTTGGCTGCTATGGAGATGGTGGGGCAATCTTTACGGACAATGATGAGTGGGCAGCATTGCTTAAATCCTATTGTGTACATGGCAAAGGCAATTCTAAATATGATAATGTCAGAATTGGGATGAATTCCAGACTTGACACGCTACAAGCTGCGATTTTGTTGGCGAAATTTCCTGCTTTTTCAGAGAAGGAATTGGACTGGATGCAGAAGATTGCCGCTAAATATACAGAGCAACTAAAGGATGTTGTTAAGACACCTTTTGTAAAAGAAGGATTTTATTCCAGCTGGGCACAATATACCATTCAATTATCTGACAAGGCAGTAAGAGATGGATTACAAACATACTTAAAAGAACAAGGTCTGCCAAGTGCAGTATATTATCAAAAGCCAATGCATAAACAGGCTGCATTTGAAAAAAATGCGTATGATGACAATGATTATCCGATAGCGAATAAACTTTCTGAAACAGTGTTATCTTTGCCGTTTCATCCATATATGAAAGAGAAAGAGATTATATTGGTGACTGATACAATCAAGTCTTATCTAAGGAGATAGAAAATGACAGATTATTTTGTGCATGAGAGCAGTTATATAGATGATGATGTAGCGATTGGAAAAGGCACGAAAATATGGCATTTTTGCCATATTCAAAAAGGTGCAAGGATTGGCGAGAACTGTTCTCTTGGGCAGAATGTTAATGTGTCAAACCATGTAAAGATTGGGAATGGTGTGAAGATTCAGAATAATGTTTCTATTTATGAAGGCGTAGAACTGGAAGACTATGTGTTTTGCGGTCCGTCTATGGTCTTTACCAACGATTTGACACCGAGGGCAAAATACCCAAAAGGAACAGCAGGATATAAAAGGACGCTGGTCAGAGAAGGCGCCAGTATTGGAGCCAATGCAACCATTGTATGCGGTCATACAATTGGCAAGTGTGCAATGATTGCCGCGGGGGCAGTAGTGACCAAGGATGTGCCAGATTATGCGCTGATGGCAGGGGTTCCGGCAAAGCAGATTGGATGGGTAAATGAGCGCGGAGAGCGGCTGGAATGAGAAGTATTTTTGGAAAAATATAATAGAGAATATGTTTTAGACGAAAGAAAGCAGGGACTATATGAAAGGCTGTTATAAGGAAAAAATAATTTTATATGGAACGGGGGGGGGGTATAGAAGCGCGCTTGAAAATGGTATTTTTGAACAATATGATGTTGTAGCTGTGGCAGATTCGAATTCAAAGGTGCAGGGATTTATTACATACGGGTACTGCATAATTTCACCAGAACAGATCAATGATTACGATTATGATTGTATTTATATTACGAGTATAAAGTATTTTCAGGAAATCCAAATTCAGCTGATAAATAATTATAAAATAGATAAGGAAAAAATAAAATTGGTCGACCAATATAGTTCAAATAGAAAAATAGAGGAAGACAAACAGGAAATGCGATATATTCGCAATGCAATTATAGAAATGAAAGCAGAGGATTTTAAAAATAAGGATGTTCTAATTAAAATCACTGGTCATTTGAAAAAAAAGAATGAAATCAGTTTGTATTGGAATACGCATACAGTACATGATGATTGGTTTATTTCAGCGGAAGAAAGCTATGAGTATTGTATAAAAAGATTTGATATGTATCCTAAATTTAGAGAATTTTCACTAATGGACAGAAACCATGACAAAGATAGTATATTAGATTATGGATGTGGTCCTGGAAATGATATTGTATGGTTTATGCTCAGTGGTAAAGCCAAGCATGTTATTGGAATGGATGTTTCAAGGGAAGCTTTAAAAAATGCTCAGTTTAGACTGGCATTGCATGGTCTGAAAAGTTCAGATGTAGAATTGATTCAAATTGATGAGGAAGATGACAAAATTCCATTAGAGGATGGCAGTATTGATTTTATTAACTGTCAAGGAGTATTAATGCATACATCCAACCCAATAAACATCATGAAAGAGTTTTACAGAGTTTTGAAAAAAGAAAATGATAAACCATGCGCTAGTATTATGGTATATAATAAGGATTCTATTTGGTATCACTTATATGCAGCATATTATTTAAGATATGTGGACAATCGGATGTTTGCAGATTTGGGTAGAGATAAAATGCATGAATTGACAGTGGATGATATTTTTGAACGTTCTACAGATGGGATTAGATGTCCTAAGGCAAAATGCTGGACAGAGGACGAATTTATCCGTATTTTATTGGATGCAGGATTTGGCAGAATAGAGTATCAAGGTGGTTATTCTAATAGCCTTGAGCCTGCAATTGCAAAAAAATATCTTGCTTGTGCAATAGAAGACGGCAGATTAGAAGAAGTTCATAAAGAATTTTTAAGAGAAGTGTCATTTAACGAGGAAGGCTGCCCAGTACATCATGGAAAAGAGTGCTGCATAGGCGGAGTGTATATCTGTTATATATAATTAGTTGGTTCAAAAGCAATGGAGGTACTTTTGTGGAAACAGATAAGATATTTCCTGATAATTGGAAGGAAATGATTCAGGGGAAAAAGGTCATTTTTTATAATACAAGTGTTGGAAGCCTGCTTTCGGGAAGAGAGAAGCATATCAAAAAGATGAAGTGGGTGTTTGACATTTTTCGCCAATATCCAGAAGTTGTGCTGTGGTGGAGACCGCATCCGTTGGAATTAAGCACAATAGAGTCAATGGTTCCACAATTGACAAAGCAATATATTGATATGAGAAAACAGTATCAGGAAAATCAGATTGGTATATTGGATGAAAGTACAGATTTACACAGAGCGATTGCAATATCAGATGCGTATTATGGGGACTGGAGTTCGGTAGTGCAGTTATATAAGGCGGTAAAAAAGCCAGTGTTGTTTAAGAATACTGCAATTTTAGAGGAGGACTTGTTTTATCATATAACAGATTTTGTACATGCAGATAACAAGATATGGTTTGTTTCTGCAATTATGAATGTTTTATTTGTAATGAATCCAGATACATTTGAATTGGTGGAAATGATAAAAATTCCATACGGAACTGTGTTAAAAAAATATATGTCATATGGCATAGTCAACGTACAAAATTATATTGTACTGCTTCCAGGGTGTGGAAAGTGGATTATCAGGTTTGATTTGAACGAAAGAAAATTTGATCAGATAGAAATCGGACCAAATACAGAGTGTATCAAGTTCGGTGCGTATACTGTATACAAAGACTGTCTCTATATGTTGCCGGCATTTGATAATCGATTGATAAAATACGATGTGATTCATCATAAAATTATCTACGAAAAAGAACTTAGGAAGGAAAAAAACACTTTATTTTTGGAAATTAGTATTGATGTATCGGTGCCATATATTTATGCAGTAGAATCGAACAGCAATTTTATTTACAAATATGATATGCAAAAGGATACATATGAGAAGATACAAATTCCCAGAGAAGAGATTCATTTGTCTGGAATTAAAAAAGTGAAGGATTTCTTTATTCTGACATTGGTGCATAGAAATGAAATTTTGTTATGGAATGAGCAGACCAACCAGGTATGGAGCTTGGAAGGGCTGCAAAAAGAATATCCTGCGAAATACAGATTATTTGGCGATTTTGTTACATACAATGATGATGTTTATTTTTTCCCAGAACAGGCAGACAGAGTCTATAAGTTGAACATCACTCATATGGTTTTGGAACCATATTTAGGAATTGAAAAAAAAGAGGGTACTGGAGACGAAACATATTTTACGCGGGCTAAAAGTATAGGAGATTGGATTTTTGCATTTGACAGTCTACATAATCAATGGGTCATTGTAAATCCGAATGAGAATATTGTGCAGAAACACAGCATTATCATGCAGGATAAAATGTTTGATGAAACCTTTAGATATTCTATCTTTGACAGAGAGGAAACTTCGGATGAAGATCCAGAGGTTTGGGAAGAGGATAGAGGCTTTTATGCACTGCGTCATTATATAAAGGATGTAGCACGCCAAAATACAATAAGACAGAATCCAGAACAAAAAAATTCTATTGGAAAAAAGATATATGAAGCAGTGGCGGAAGACGCTGTTATGGGATAGGAGAACAGGAGTGCTAGTTTGTATAAGAGGATGCAAAAAGGTAGGAGAACGGTGTTTTGATTTATTGCAATATGAGAAGGATACAGAGATTTGTTTTGCGGATTTAGACAATAGTAAAAAAAATTGCCGTGGAAAATCTGTGTATTCTGTAAGCGAAAGCATTGACAGATACCACAAGGGAATGCTGGATTTTTTTATTATATCCTTGGAATATTCTGAAAAAATCAGGACAGAGATGATAGAGGAACTGCGTCTTGGAGATGTAAAGGAAGAACATATTCTTCTGTTCCCAAACAAACCAGAAACAGAGTATAAAATGAAACATTTGGCAGATTTGCAATATATAAAGAAGTTATGCTTTTGGAATCCGCATTTTGAAAGATTGTATTCTCATATGGATGAAAGCGATACGCGCAATATTTGTGGCAAGTTAAAGAAAAAATATCATGCAAAATCGTTTCAAATAGAAATTACGGGGGGGGGGGGTACTTGGGTGACT
>BLMC01000036.1 GCA_011959805.1 Lachnospiraceae bacterium
CCTCTTGCAAGCAAGCTTGCATCGGATTTCTTGACCTTTTGACCCTGGTATCATATCATATAATCTCTTAAAGCTTTCTTTGTACTTGCCTTTGCGGCGGATAGGAAAATTCCTTGCAAATTTGTACAAAGAACTTTGGAGCATTATAAATAAAATAAGGAATGAAAACATGGAACAGAGTTTAAAAAAATATGTGACAACATGGGGAAATGCGATTTCAATTGCGGACAGGCGCCCGGAAAACTATGCTAAAGATTTGACGTTGCGTTATCCAATTCGTCCAATGTTTGACGGAGATAGCATAAAAATAACCCTTGATAATTTCTGTGGTACGGAGCCTGTGACAATAACCCGTGTGTTTGTAGCAGACAGTGCAGATTCCGCGCGCGAGATTGTGGAGGAGACTAGTACGCCTGTCACATTTTGCGGTGATAGCAGTGTGACCATACCAGCAGGCGAAGCGATGGTAAGCGATGCAATTCCCTTTTCTGTTGTGCGCGGAAATGACATTAGTGTCAGTTTTTATCTTGGTGAATTTACGCAGATGCGCTCTGCGGTATTGATTACAGGTCCATTATCCAAGGGATATTATGCAGTGGGAGATTATGCACAGTGTAGTGTGTTACCATTAGATTTTACAAGAAATATAAACTGGTTTTATTTTTTAAGTAATGTGGAGCTATATACAGAGAGCACAAACAGGGCAGTGGTTTGTTATGGAGATAGTATCACCTCGCAGGCATGGCCGGATTATTTGACATTGCGATTATTTCAGGAAGAGATTACACATACTGCGATTGTGCGGCGTGCAGCAAGCGGAACGCGTATCTTGCGACAGTATGATAATATTACTTATGATTCTTATGGATTAAAAGGTTCAATTCGATTTCCAAGAGAGGCAAAAGTAAGCGGTGCGGACAGTATTATTATACAGCATGGAATTAACGATATTATTCATCCAGTAGGAACGGAGGTCAACCCATTTCGGCCGTGGAGTGATTTGCCGACAGCAGATGAGTTGATTCAGGGGTTGCGGCAATATATCGCACAGGCAAAGGAATATGGGCTTAAAGTATATATGGGAACGTTGCTTCCAATCTACGGCTGGCGAACCTATGAGCCGTTTCGAGATGAACTTCGCTGTGCAGTAAATGAGTGGATTCGCAAGACAGCAGAAATTGAAGGATGCATTGACTTTGATAAAGCACTTTGTGACAGTGTCAATCCGGCGGCATTTGCAAAGGAGTATGACAGTGGGGACCACCTGCATCCATCTTTGGCAGCATATGAGCGTATGGCGAAAGAAGTGCCAGAAAGTCTTTTAAAATTACGATTTATTTGTTCACCAAAGTAGTGAACATCGCGTGCCAAAATGTTTATACATTATTTCGCGTGCGAGTATGTTGTTTACGCCCTTTATGAATGAAATTGCATCAAAATTAGATGGGCACAAACAGCAATTTTTAAAAGCAATATAAGGAGACATAAAAATGCCCACATTACTATTTATCAATGCATGTGTGCGCGGCCGGGATTCAAGAACTCTGGCGCTAGCAGAGCATTTGCTTACATGTATCAAGGAAGCAAACAGCCATGATATCGCATTTCAAATAGAAGAAATTCGTCTTTCTACAGAAAATTTGCTTCCATTAAATTATGAAAGACTTTTGAGAAGAGAGGAGTTACTGGCGACAGAGCAATTTGGGGATACCATGTTTGACTATGCCAATGCTGTTGCGCAGGCTGATATGTTGGTGATTGCAGCACCATATTGGGATATGTCGTTTCCGGCTTCTCTAAAGATATTTTTTGAATTGGCAAGTGTAGATAAAATTACATTTACCTACTCAGAGGATGGCACGCCAGTCGGATTGAGTGCTGCAAAGGATATGTATTATGTCACAACGAGCGGTGGATATATTGGAAACTGTAACTTTGGTTTTGAGTATGCCAGTGCATTGTGTCGGCTTTATGGGGTACAGAATACACATTTTGTCAGTGCGGAAGGATTGGATTTGGATGGGGCAGACGTGCAGGCAATACTAAAAGAAGCTTGCAGTGGCGAAATATTAACTTATTGATGGGGGTGGCTTTGTGGAATCAGTGGAGGAACTTGCGGCAAAGGTATGGAGATTATCACGTGATAAACTCTTAATTCATTTGCGTTTTCTTGATGTGGCGCTTTCTAGCCTAGAATTTCAGGCAAAGCCAGGAAGTAAACAGATTTTGTGTGATATGAGTGCCCCGAATACTGCTGTGATTTTATATGACCCTATAGTATTACTGCGACTCTACAGAGCAAATCCAAACAATGTGACAAGATTGCATTTGCATATATTACTACATTGCATTTTTGGACATTCCTACAAATATGATAAGGTGGAACAGGAATTGTGGAATATTGCGGCAGATATGGCGGTGGAGAACACGGCATTAGAACTTAAAATTGCTGGACTTGAGACAGAATATGATAAAGAGCGCAAAGAAATCCTTGCACAGTGGAAGGCGCGTGCAGGGGCGTTAACTGCAGATAGAATCTATAGGAAATTAAAAGAGGACAGACCTAAAAAAGAAGAGATGTTGGCGCTAGGAAATCTTTTTTGCCGCGATGTGCATGACCGCTGGAAACCAGCAGAGCTTTTTGCGATTACTGAAGCACAGTGGAAGAAAATTAGTGAGCGAATCAGAACTGAATTAAAATCATTTTCCGGGGATAAGTCTGATGATAAAAGTCTGTTGCAGAATCTTGAGGAAGTGGTAAAAGAAACATATGATTATAATGACTTTTTGCGAAAGTTTAGTGTCTCTGGCGAAGAAATGCAAATTAACGATGATGAGTTTGACTATGTGTATTATACTTATGGGCTTTCACTCTATGGAAATCTTCCATTAGTGGAGCCACTTGAATATAAAGATGTCAATAAAATTAAAGAGTTTATAGTAGCAATCGACACATCTGGTTCTTGCCGTGGAAGCGTAGTGCAGGCATTCTTAAATAAAACGTACCATATTTTAAAAAGTAGTGAGAATTTCTTTCGGAAGGTGAACATTCATATTTTGCAGTGTGATTCAAAAGTACGCCGTGATACAAAGATTACAAATGATGAGGAATTTGAACGATTTATGCGAGAGGAAAAATTGGAAGGATTTGGTTCCACTGATTTTCGACCAGTGTTTGATTATGTAGACAAAGCAGTAAACAACAAAGAATTTGAAAATCTAAAAGGATTGATTTATTTTACAGATGGATATGGGGTGTTCCCAACCCAGAAACCGTCGCATGGTTATGATACAGCATTTGTATTTTTGGAAGACAATTATGAAAAACCGCCGATTCCACCATGGGCAATCAAGGTTGTCCTTCCGGTGGAGGAACTTGAAGAATAATAGAAAAATAGGAAGGGAGATTGCGCGTGAATATTAAGCAGGCAAAGGAGCATATTAAAAATTCAGTAAAATTGTATTTAAAAAAGGATGTGTATGGGGAATACCGCATTCCTGTGGTGCGCCAGCGCCCTATTTTTCTATTGGGTTCTCCAGGAATAGGAAAGACTGCCATTATGGAACAGATTGCACAAGAGCTAGGGATTGCATTGGTGAGCTATTCCATGACCCATCATACAAGGCAGTCTGCGCTGGGGCTTCCTTTTATTACGCATAAAAATTATAAAGGGTTGGAATTTGATATTTCGGAATATACAATGAGTGAGATTATTGCTTCTATCTATGAAGTGATGGAGCAGTCTGGTATTGAGGAAGGAATTTTATTTCTGGATGAGATTAACTGTGTGTCAGAGACGCTTGCACCGTCGATGTTGCAGTTTTTACAGTACAAAGTTTTTGGAAAACATAGAGTTCCCGAAGGCTGGGTGATTGTCACAGCAGGTAATCCGCCTGAGTATAATAAATCTGTGCGTGAATTTGATGTGGTGACAATGGACCGCATGAAGTTGGTTGAGGTGGAGGCTGACTATGCAACGTGGAAGGAATATGCTTTAAAGCAAGGAATACACAATGCAGTTACTACCTATCTTGATATGAAAAAGAATGATTTTTATCGTGTGGAAACAAATGTTGGTGGCAAGTCTTATGTGACAGCAAGAGGATGGGAAGATTTATCTGCTATGATGCTTTTGTGTGAGGAGGAAGGCATTGTGGTGGATGAGACACTTGTCGCGCAATACCTTCATAATGATAAGATTGTTAGAGAGTTTACAGCATACTACGAGCTGTACAATAAATATAAAAAAGATTATAAAGTGGAAGAAATTCTTGAAGGAACTAATTCTGCACAAGTTGTAGAACGGGCGAGAATTGCAAGATTTGATGAGCGCCTATCACTGCTTGGAATGCTTTTGGACAAGCTAGAGAGTGAAATGAAAGAAAATCTTGAGAAATCGGACTATTTAATAGACCTTATGAAACTGCTAAAAGCTTTGCGACTGTCCTATGAAAAAAAGCAGGAAAATAAGACAGAGACCTCTTTGGATATTGCGTCAATGTTGCGGATGCAGGTGGAAAATCGCGAAAAAACTATTTGTTCTATGACAAATGCAGGTACATTGTCAAATGAGGATAAGAGAAAGCACAGAGCTATTATTCAGTTTTTAACAGAGCAGGAGAAAGTGCTCCACCTTGAAAAAAATATTAGTTTGGAGACCGCATTTGACCATATAAAAACGGCATTTAATGCACAGACAGCACAATTAAAAGCGGAAAATGACAAAATACAACAAAGGCTGCACAATTTGTTTGTATTTAGTGAAGCGGCATTTATGGATGGAAATGAGGTGCTTGTGCTAGTAACAGAATTGACTGTCAACGCTTACAGTGCTCGTTTTATCGCCTTGTATGGCAGTGAGGATTATCATAGGCACAATGAAAATTTAATGTTGCGGGAACGTCAAGATGATATTATGAAGGAGATTGATGCGCTGGGATTATAACCATCGTAAGAATAGTGTTGTATGAATGAGGAGAGGAAAACAAATCAGACAATAGAAAATACTGGTGATGGTGGTGGGCAATTGGTGTTTTTACCATACAAGAATGGGTATGTCTTGAAACAGTATCGGGGAACTGGTACAGCGGTTGTGATTCCACCACAGATTGAGGACAGGAAAGTGCTTAGTGTGGAGCGCAAGGCTTTTCTAAGTTGTAAGACAGTTCGTAGTATCACGCTCCCAGATACCATAGAAGAGCTTGGAGACTGGGCATTTGCGCATATGGAACAGCTTAGGATAATTACAGTACCACAACATGCTCTACAGCGCGGAAAAGAGCTTTTTTTGGGTTGCAGACGCTTGCGGGAGATTGTGCTAAATGGAACAGAAGAAGAAAAAACATTGCGTGTGTCGCAAGGAATTGGGCGAATGCTTGCACTTGCAGTTACAATTCTGCACGACTACTTTTTGTTTGATCCAACAAATGTAGGGGAAAACGAATGGGTGAAACGATGGGATGAAAAGTTGCTTGGACTGATAGCGCTGGACGATTTGGACGGCTTTGAGGAATTGTGGACTTGTGGGGAGGAGGATTATGAAGGAAAAGATTATGACATTAAATCGTATCCTGTGGAAAAACGAAAAATGAAGTTGCGCGTGGTATATTTCCGCTTGCTACATCCTTATAAATTATCCGAGGAGGTAAAGAATACACTTAAAGAATACTTAAGCAGACATACAAAAGGCACAGATGCGCCTGAGGCATGGGAATTAATTGTGGAAGAGCATCGTAATGAGCTTGATTATTTTAGAATTTTTGCGGAGGCAGATTGTATAACAAAAGAGAATTTTACAGACCTTTTAGAAGATATCAAAGACAGCGATGCTGAGATTAAAGCATTTTTATTGCGTTATAAGCAAGAGCATTTTGCTGGGCAAGATGCATTTACAGTATTTGATTTAATGTGGTAAAAAAGATTCGTTTTTTGTGCAATATTTTATCGCATCACAAGTTCCTATAAAGTAATAAACGCAGAGATGTGTATTCTCTGCGTTTTATATGCACACGCCGATGTAGAGGAAATATGCCACTAAAGTGGCGCATCAGCGGCGCGGCAAATAGGGAAAGTAACCTTCTCTACTCGATTCCATTATCAAATTTTATTTTTTGTAAAGTGCAGTGAGATGTTCGATTACTGCTTCTCGCATTTCATTTTGTATTATATAACCTTCGCCGTTAGTCTCCTTCATCTGTGTAACAGATTCTTCACCGTATTGTTCTGTCATCTCGGCATAAACGGCTTCCATATCAATGGTAAGGCCAGCATCTTCAAATAATGCTTGATATACCATTGCATCCTTCGCTTCTTCTTTGGCACGTTCTCTTAGTTCCAGTTCATAGGACAACTCATCTGAAACATTATCATCTCTTAAATCCCATAGATTTTCATACATAGAAAAGCCATAGTAGGCCGACATTTGCTCATAGGAGGCAAGCATTTGCTCGTCATTGTATTTTAGGAGTGCCCGCATCGTTTTTAAATATTGAGAGGGATAAGATTTTACAGTGGAATTTTCCAAAATATAATTGGTTAAAAACTCTTTAAGATGCTGTTCATAAAAATTATTTTCAACAAACGCGCGATATTCTGCAGCGGTGGTAACACCTTCCTCAGTAATATTTTCTGCGACAAATTCATCTGTAAGTTCTGGCGTTATATTAATACTATTGATTGTGACTGCAAAACTTGCGTCTTTACCTGCAACATCTTCGCCGTCGTAATCCGCTGGAAATGTTACTTCTACAGTTACTTCTTCACCCGGTTTATGTCCAATGAGCTGCTGCTCAAAATCGTCAACAAAGCTGCCAGATCCAATTGTTAGGTCATAGCCTTCCCCATTGCTGTTTCCGCCTTCAAATTCAACGCCATCAACAGTTCCCACAAAATCAATGTTTACTTCGTCGCCATCTGCAATTGCGATAGATGCGTCAGTGCTGGGTTCTTTGTGTTGTTCTAGGGTAGATTTAATAGAATCTTCAACTTCCTCTGTTTTTGCTGCAACTTCTTCTTCGGGCACAGAAATATTGGCGTAATCTGCCAGTGTAACAATATCTTTTACATTGACATTCTCAATTTTACCATCTGCGGTAAGCCCGACACTAGGATTTTCTGCGGAGGTTGTCCGAATTACAGCAAGGAAAACACTTTTACCTGCTGCGAATAAAATAATTGCTGCTAATACAGCGACAACTGTGATTGTAATGATTTTTGTTGTGCGTTTTTGACGCCGTTCTCGAGCAACTTCTTTTCTCCGCTCTTCTCGTTTTGCCTTACTTTTGCTTATATCGGCATTTTCTGCCGTATTTGTTTTTTTCTCCTTAGCCATTTTGATAACCTATCCTTTCCAATTGATGTACATAAAACTGCAAAACCTCATACTAATTTATCACAAAACCACAAAAAAATAAAGTCCTTAGCTGTTTAATTCACAAACATTTCTTAGAATCGTTGCGGTTAGCGTATTGGATTGCACAGGTTTTCAAATTATTTTGGTGTAAACAGCAATACTTATCTATACAAAATGCTTGAAAAAACAGTATTTTGGCACAGGACTCTCATACAAAGTAATTTTATTTTAATTGATTTTAGACTATAATTTTTAGTTTAACAGTTCCATAATAAAGACCCAGGCTCAGATGGAAAAGCTAATAACCTTTAAAGATGCAAGATCACTTATAGCAGGGGCTGAGGACTATAGGAGTAGTCGTTAAACCAATACATACTTATATTGTGAAAAAAGTGGTATTGTATATACTGATAACAAGAAAATAATTCATTCCAGACAGGGGGGATGTCATATGAATGAGAACAAGGCTGGACTCGGGTATCAGGATTTTGAGGAAGTAAGAACCCAACATATATTTTATATTGACAAGACAGATTTTATCAGGGAATGGTGGGAATACGCAGATAAAGTAATCCTGATCACACGTCCGCGCAGATTTGGAAAGACACTGAATATGAATATGACAGAGTGTTTTTCTCAAAAGAGTACGCAGACAGGAGCAATCTGTTTGAAGGCCTGTCGAAAAAGCCAAACTTGTATTTAGAAATATGTAATATTTAATATGGCTGTCGAACCAATAAAAGTACGACAGCCAAAAGCATAACACCTTCATGAACCACAGGACTTATAATGTTTTACTCCAAATCGCCATATGAAATAACAGATAAGCAAAAACACAGTAATTCCAAGAGGACAGAATGCCAGATGCCAATTGCGCGTTTTGCCTAGCAGAAACTGCAAGGGATAATATTGAATCAATGTATATGGAATAACATAAGTACAGAATCGCAGAATCCCTTTTCCATAAATGTCTATGGGATACTTTCCATGCGATTTTGCTCCGTATGTCAATACATTGATTAGCGCAGTATCTTGAATGGAAAAAAAGCAAAAACTTGCCCCCAACATGAACAGTCCTATAAACAATAACATACCTCCTATAATCATGACAGCCATTGTCCATACAGTCATGATACTCCATGTGATCTGGCTATGCCTGATTCCCAGCACCAGTGTAACAATGGCAGTGAATAACGGTCCAATTCTTCCTACTGCAAAACTATTTCCCATTATTTGAAGGATCAGACTGCATGGTCTGAGCATCATTCGGTCAAATTCGCCGCTCCTCACCATTCCTGAAAAAGATTTAAATCCACTGCCAAACAGCTCCGCAAATGTAAAGGACATTTGAATGACAGAAAAACACAACAAAACATCCCCATAGGTGTAGCCCTTTATCTGTGTAAAACCGGAGAATAAGAATTGAATTGCAATCAATTCACAAAATGCTATCATGAACCGCGCAATAACCATCAACAAAAAAGACAATTTATATTCCATTACACTTTGTGTACAGACAGAGGCATACTTAAAATACAATTTTAAAATTTCTTTGATTTTCATAATATCAACCTCCCTGTATTATGATTCTTTTTCCCGCTTGTTTCCATAGGACAATTCCCAAAAACATTAGTGTTACCAGCCAAAAAATTTGTTTTAAGATACATGTGATTATTTCCCCTCCGGCAAGATCTCCGCTGTATATCCGAAATGGAACGTTCTGCATATAAGCAAACGGGGACATTTCTACTAAAAATAAATATTTTTTCGGGAAAAACGGCAGCGGTATAATATTTCCTGACAGAAAATCTACCGCTCCTGTCAATACCATTCTCCAACCCTGGGGAGAAAGCGTAAAAAAGCACAGCATGTACACAATCATACAAAATGTAACCGTTATCCCAAGCGCTAAAAATAATGTCAACAAAAACAACAAAAAGGAAGCACCGTTTACCGGCAAAGACATTCTGTAAGCTTTAGGCATGAAAAACGCACATAATAATACGGGAATACATCTCATAATTGCTTCAGCTATTCTTGCTCCAATCGTTCTTGAAAGCCACATGGAATAGATTGACACAGGACGGCACAATTCATATGCTATATTTCCGCTTGTTATCATTGCAAAAAGATCATTATCTGCCGCCCATGTATTACAAAGAACCAACAGTGCTTCTTTCAGCCAGATGTAAGTCACAATAGAAGAATAATTCATCGGCAGATTTCCGCCGGAAGCTTCTGCGATTGCTTTGTAGGCAAGGCACTCCATCAATCCCCAAATAAGCTGCGTTGTCAAAGCTGTGACAGACGCCATGCGATACTGAAGCCCGGTGGCAAATCGAAGTTTAAAAAAATAATAATATTTTTTCATAACCGCCTCCTACATAATGTTTAGTTTTGTATAGAGGCTTGCGATAATGTGATCAATGTCCGTTTCATAATCTCCGTTTTCCGTTCCCACAGACGCTGCTTCAAGGCGCAGATCTTCCAGAGTGCCGTCCAGCAGCTTCTGCCCTTTGCCAATCAGAATCACACGTCTGGTAATTGCTTCAATATCTTGCATGTCATGTGTTGTTAAGATCACTGTGGTTTTATGTTCTTCATTCATCTTTTTGATGAAGTCGCGGACGGCAATCTTAGACACTGCGTCTAATCCAATAGTCGGCTCATCCAGAAACAGCAGCTTAGGTTCATGCAGCAAAGACGCAGCAATTTCGCAGCGCATACGCTGTCCCAATGACAATTGCCTTGTGGGTGTTTTTAATATCTCCTCCAAATGTAAAAGCTGCGTCAGTTCATCCAATTTGTTACGATACTTCGGTGTAGGTATGGAATAAATTGCCTGCAGAAGTTCAAATGAATCTATGACGGGAATATCCCACCATAATTGCGAACGCTGACCAAAAACTACACCTATCTGTCGGACATATTCCTTCCTGTCTTTCCATGGCACTTGGCCATTCACCAAGCATGTTCCGCTATCCGGCATCAATATTCCGCTTAAAATCTTGATTGTGGAGCTTTTGCCTGCTCCGTTTGGACCAATATAACCTACCATTTCACCATTGTCTATGGAAAAGCTGATATGGTTTATGGCATTAATTGTGTTGTACTCTCTTTTAAAAAGCGATTTTACTGCATTGCCGAGCCCAGACTCGCGTCTGGCTACCCGATAAATTTTGCAAATATCATTAAATTCTATCAAAATAAATCCCTCCTTTTCCTGTAGAAAAAGTCAGGAGCAATCGGTTATCCTTATCTCTTTCTGCAGGGATATTTTATTGGTATTTATCAGCTGATAAAAAAATTTTAACAGAAAAAAGAAAAAAAGAGTAGACTTGTAATTAATTTTATGGTAAACTTTATAATTAGTAAACCTAAAAATTGAAATGTATAGTAAACCGAGAGACTTTACCTAATCTCTCGGTCTTTTTTGTTCTTTGTTCTCTCCGTTGCCGCCCCTTGACGTCTTGTTTTCTCCATACTATCGCTCCACTTTGCTCTTGTAACTGTGTATATTTTTATAATTTCTTAACAAAATTATATACAATCTCTAACTCATTCTGCTATAAAACGCTTCTCTATCCTTCACTGCCATTCCCGCAACTTCCTGTATGTCTTTTGAGATGGTCAAGCTTTTTTGTAACACTCATAAGGAAAAATTGTTAGTAATTATTCTTGTGTTCTTTTTTCCAATGGAGTCCTATATCCATTAGATGAATGTGGTCGTTCATAATTATAATACATATATACATAATCTATTGTCGTATCATTTCATTCTTTATCAGATGAAAAACGATGTTTACTCATGAATTCCGCTTTTCTGGTTCATAAACCTTTGTTTTTGGCATGGGTAACACCTTCTTTTACATTTATTGGAGTATATCATGTATTTCCTGTTTGGTGTTACAACTTTATACTATATTTCATTTTTGTGGCTTAAACCGCTGTATGCCGCATAAATACTGCGTTTGCAGCGGTTTATTGTTTGGCTAATTGTTAAAAACGGGATTCTATGCTATAATTTTTAGCAGAAATTATCAAATAATGTACCAATAAATACATCAAAAGCATACAAGGAGGTAATGTGAAATCTTAGAATGGGAACGGATGGCAAAGGAGTGTCTACATTGGTCGCATTTTTTGATTGCCCACTAAATTGCAAATATTGCATCAATGATTATTGCCACAAGAGCAAAAATATTTTTGAAGGTGTTCCAAGAGGAGCGTATACGCCGCAGGAATTAATGCATGTATTAAGAAAAGATGATATCTATTATCGCATGTCTGGGGGTGGGGTGACTTTTGGTGGTGGAGAACCACTTCTGCAATCGGCGTTTATTCATGAGGTTTGTCAACTGGCAGATGCAAGTTGGCAGATGCGAATAGAAACTTCGCTAAATGTTTCTTGGGAATACATAGAGCCATTAATCAATGATATGGATGAGTGGATTATTGATATTAAAGATATGGATGCTGTAATTTATGAAAACTATACAGGAGTTAAAATTGACAATTTGATTCATAATATTGATAGGCTGAAAGAATTGGTAGACACTTCAAAATTTCATGTGAGAGTTCCAAGGATTCCAGGATTTAATCAAGAAGAAAACATCAAAAATTCTGTAAATTGGATAAAAGATATGTTAAAAATAGAGCCGGAAGTATTTGATTATTTTCAGTCTATGCAAGTCCCTGAATTGTGATTCTTTATTCTTGACAAGAATAGACGATTCAGACTATACTGTAATTGAGCAATCACAGAAAGAAAGGAGCATGGATGCAGTATGAATGTAGAGGATATTCCAATACCATCAATGGCGGCGATTCGTGTAAGTAAAGAAGGTAAATCGGCGCTTTTTGAGACGACAATTATTCAGACAACGGATAATAAATATATATATGCCATGCCAGTTAGAGTAGATGAAAAACTTGTAAATTTTGAAGCCAAGGGGCTGTTAAAGGAGATAAAAATAGAGTTTGCACCGTTTGAGTTTTATGAGTGGAGAAATATTTCTATTATTCGGTTTGTCGAAGATGGACGAAGCTATTTAAGAATCCGAACGACGACCCCTGGCATTCGAGCAATGGCATGGTCAGATAAACCCGTAACATCGACAAAGAAAAAGAAAGAGAGCATTATTAGCGCAGAGGCGCTTGAAGTAATGAATGCAGCGCAGTCAGCCCAGACACAGGCAGGAGGCGAGAATAAGTGAAGAAAATGGCGATTATTGCGGCAGCAGTGGCAGGTAGTGTGTTGACAGCCGGAAATCTTGGTGGAAGTGGTGAGACACAGACAAACAATTCAGATTCCTATGTGGGGAGCGTTGTCGATGAGATTACAACCCAGGCAGTTGATGAGTTAAAGAAGGCCTTTGCTAACGAGGTCAGTGATTTTTTTACAAATGATGATCTTGCAAAATCTCTTGGTATCAGCAGTGAGGAGCAAAGTCAGATTGAGGATTCTATCAAATCCTACATTCAAGATTACAGTATGGATGAGAAGAAGTTGCATGAGGCCAGAGAGGCGATGGAACAGCTTTTTAAAAATGTAGAAGAATTTTCGCCAGATGAGTTTCAAGAAAAAATATCGGAAGTCTTTGACATCAAATAAAAATTAAAAAACCCACGTGTATTGGAATGTTTCTCCTATTGCATGTGGGTTCTTTTTGTGCTTTTTGTGTATAATTGGTCAACATAACTAAAAAGTTATGTAAATTTGCACAATTTGGAAAATAAGCATTGATTTATAAAAATACATATGCTACTATTTATAAAAAGTAAATAAACATAGAAAGGGATACAGAATCAAAATATTGATAAGTTATCCACAAAAATACCAGAATTAGTGGATAACAGGTGGATAAGTCTGTTTGTTTACATAATACTAATGATGATTGCGTTTCTACGCCGGGACCATTATGGGAGAAAATGGCCGGGAATGAGACTAATCATAAATTGCTTTGATTAATCTGATGGTACAGAAGGTATCGGAGGCACCTTGACAACATAACTAGAAAATAATTAATAGGATTATTATTGGAGTATATGCTAGAATCTGCCGGGGCGGGATTATTTGAATAGGGCAGATTTTGTAAAGCATATCCCATGAAAAAGGGTTGAAAGGGGAACATAACATGTTAGTAGCGAAGAGAGAAGTATCTGAGAGAATTGATATTCTAAACAAGAAGCCGATGATTCGGAAAAACCAATCTACTAGAGAGACGGTTGCGGGATTTCTGGACCCTATAACAGGGGCTTTTGAGGTAGCTATGGAGATCAATGATGAGAGGGATATTGATGCGTTCCTTGAAGAGTACGACCTTTCTGTCGTAATGATCTCAAAAATGTAAGGTTCAAAAAAAGAAAAGCAAAACAATTTTATATGGATAAAGGTGCAAATAGAAAGCTGTTTAACAGCGAAGTGCCTGAGACAGCGGGCGGATGAAAGTCTGCCTAAGTGCAGGGTGAAAATCAAAGCAAAAGAGACGGGGGCAGATGGGACTGCTCCCGTTTTCTTAATGCACAGGAAAGAGGAAACCAAAGCGGCGCATAGCGTAGGGAGAATGTTTTTTAATTGTATGTTTGTGCAAAGCAAGTGTATTGCAAAGCGGCGCATGGTGAGTAGGAAAGTCCTTCCTACGCAATTATTTTCATTGAATTACAGCAGAAGGGGTGTTATTATGGAAAGGAAAGACTTTTATATCCCGTCGCGAGACGGTGTGCATAAATTGCATGTAGTGCTTTGGGAGCCAGATATGGCGCCAAGAGCAGTTGTACAGATTTCACATGGAATGACAGAAATGATTGATCGCTATGAAGATTTTGCGTTGTTTTTGAACGACAATGGTTATGCAGTGATTGGAAACGATCATTTGGGACATGGGTTGACTGCTGGAAATGACAGTGATTTAGGATATTTTTGTCCCAAAAATATGAGTGCTACAGTTGTTGCCGATTTGCATAGAGTCACTAAGTATGCGAAGAAAAAATATAAGGGAATTCCTTATTTTCTGTTGGGACACAGTATGGGGTCGTTTATGGCCAGAAGATATATTATGACTTATGGAATGGATTTGGATGGAACAATTATCTGTGGAACAGGAAGAAAAAGTAGACAAATTTTGATGGCTGGCGAGTTGGTAGCTAACATGCAGCGCGCGCTGTTTGGGGATCGTTTTCGCTCCAGACTATTAAATAAAAGTGCGTTTGACGGATATTTAAAAAGGATTTCCAATCCGCGTACTGCGAGTGACTGGCTGACGCGCGATGAAAAGATTGTCGATTTCTACAAGAGCAACAAATACTGTGGTTTTTCTTTTACAGTAAATGGTTATAGGACAATATTTGATGTGTTAACATTTATTCAAAATAAGAGAAATATTAGTCGAATTCCTAAGGAACTGCCACTCTTTTTTATTGCGGGTGGTGAGGACCCAGTTGGACATTATGGAAGGGATGTGCACAAAATATCAGCGATTTACAAAAAAGCTGGTATGGAAATGGTGTCTGTAAAAATATATCCCAACGATCGACATGAAATTTTAAATGAACTGGATAGGAATCAGGTATATCAGGATGTGCTTTCTTGGTTGAATGTGCTATCTTAAGAAAAGGCTCATAAGAACACATTAAGACAATGAAGGGATTGCGTATAATGGGCAGCAGATTAAGTGAAGAGGAACGCTATATGCGGGAGGCTATCAGACAGGCCCAAAAGGCATATAGACTCGGTGAAGTGCCAATTGGCTGTGTGATTGTATATAAAGACAAAATTATAGGGCGTGGATATAACCGGCGCAACACAGACAAAAGTACGCTTGCACATGCAGAGATTATTGCGATTCGCAAGGCGAGCAAGGTGATTGGCGATTGGCGATTGGAAGGGTGCACAATGTACGTTACACTTGAGCCTTGTCAGATGTGTGCAGGTGCGATTGTGCAGGCGCGTATTTCCCGGGTAGTAATGGCATGTATGAACCCCAAGGCAGGGTGTGCAGGGTCTGTTTTAAATATTCTTGATATGTCCGAATTCAATCATCAGGTAGAGATTGTGCGCGGTGTTCTGGAACAAGAGTGTTCCCAAATGTTAAAAGTCTTTTTTAAAGAGCTGCGTGTCCGAAATAAGGTGGAAAAAGAACGATTGCAGTCTGAGGACAATGCATTGATAAAATAAGCAAAAGCGGAGGCATAAAATTTATGGATGAAATTGCTGTACTGATTCCTTGTTATAATGAGAGCAAGACAATTGAAAAAGTTGTACAAGACTTTAAAAAAGCGTTGCCCAACGCAGTGATTTATGTGTATGACAACAATTCAAAGGATGGGACAGATGAGATTGCGCGGCGAGCAGGCGCCGTTGTGCGTTATGAGTATCAACAGGGAAAAGGAAACGTGATTCGACGAATGTTTCGCGAGATTGACGCCAAATGTTATGTTATGACAGACGGCGATGATACTTATCCGGCAGACGAGGCTGAAAAACTGTGCGAAGCAGTGCTTTTACGCGGTGCAGATATGGTCGTTGGGGATAGGCTTTCGTCCTCTTATTTTGAGGAGAATAAGAGACCTTTTCATAATTTTGGTAACTCGCTTGTGCGCGGGGCAATCAACAGTATGTTTAAGAGTGATATTCGCGATATTATGACAGGATATAGAGCATTTAGCTATCAATTTGTCAAATCTTTTCCAGTTCTCTCGAAAGGTTTTGAGATTGAGACAGAGATGAGTATCCATGCGATTGATAAAAATATGCATGTGGAGAATGTGATTATTCAATACAGGGATAGGCCGGAGGGCAGTGAGTCAAAACTCAATACGTACTCTGACGGAATCAAGGTTATTATGACTATTATTAAATTGTATAAGAACTATAAACCGATGGGATTTTTCTCTTGGATTGCACTGATTTTGGTGCTGTTCTCAACAGCTTTTTTGGCGCCAGTAATGATAGAGTTTTTTGATACAGGATTAGTGGAGCGCTTTCCAACGTTGATTGTGTGCTGTTTTGTATACTTGGCAGCCATGCAGTCATTTTTCGCAGGACTAATGCTCTCGACAATGAAACAGAAAAATATGCAGGATTATGAGATGAATCTTATTTTTCTGGACAAGGAATACAAAGATAAATTACAGGGATAAAAACATGGATATACCAATGAATTATTTGGCTCTGGATATTGAGACGACAGGATTAAATCCAAAATATGATAAAATAATTGAGATTGGGGCAGTGCGCGTCAGGAATGGAAAAGTAGAAGATACCTTCTCATCGTTTGTCAACCCGGCCAAGAGCCTTCCGCCAAGAATTGTGGAACTTACAGGCATTCAAGATACAGATGTCTCAAAGGCACCTTATATTGATGAAGTTCTCGACACATTTTTGGCATTTGCAGGTAATGATGTGCTGCTAGGACACAATTTGATTTTTGATTATTCTTTTGTGAAGAAAGCAGCGGTGAACGGCAAAAAGTCCTATGAGCGGACAGGAATTGATACCTTAAAAATTGCAAAATGTTTTTTGAATGATTTGGAGAGTCGTAGCCTAGGATTTTTGTGTGAACATTTTCACATTGCACTCGATGCCCATAGAGCATTAAATGATGCGATGGCAGCGCATACACTTTACCAAGTTTTGGCGCAGGAGTATGGAAATATAGAGACAAAGCCATTTTTGCCAAGACAGTTGGTATACAATGCCAAGAAAGAGAGTCCTATCACGCCAAAACAGTTAGCACTTTTATTAAAATTGACAGTACAGTACCATTTACAGCATGAAGGATATATACTTCTACCAATTATAAATATTGTAGATGAGGCAGTTGACTTAGAAAAACTAAGTAAAAATGAAGCGAGCAGGCTTATTGATAAGTTGCTCTCAAATTTTCGACAATCGTATCCTTCATAAGCGAACGTATACTCTGCGCTTGTGTAATTAGACTATCAATTTTCTCAGGCATGTCTGTTTCCTGATACAATTGTGCCAACAAATAATAACTTTTGCTGACATCGGTTCCAGTGCTGACAGCAAACTCCAGAGTTTTGATAGCGAGTGTATCTTCCAAAACATCATGGAGCAGTTCTGCAAGCTTCTGCAGCAGTGTTACCAGATTTGTGTAATGAAAATCATAGTCGCTTAATATATTGATATTAGCGGTTCCGTATTCCAATTTCAGGTCTGTGTTTGTGTAACCTGTAAAGTTTACGATCTTCAATGTGGACAAGTCATTTAAGTCGCGAAGACAATTTTCAATTTCCAAGGTCATACAATCTGGTTTCATCTGGAGTAGGTCTTCGGGAATTGTAATATAATTAAGGTTATCAAGAGATTTTCTGCGCGTAAAATTTGCTTCTTTCTCACGCGCCCAAAAATCTTGATCAAGATTCTGCTCGATGCGTTTTGTTCTGCGCAGCGCAATAGAAAAAATAATACAAAATACAGTAAAGCTTGAAAATAAGAATAAATTCATATATAATATCCTTTCGAAAAGAGGTGAATAGCCATGATGAATATGAATCATAAAAAAACACAACGTACAATCGCAGCAGTCATCGCAATTATCCTTGTGCTAGCAATGGTCATTCCGATGTTGGCTAGCGTAACCGGATTTTAGTTTATTATAGCATATTGTACAATTTAGAACAACGCAAAAATCTAAATTGTGCATGGCTTGGTGTCAATTGAAATTACTGTTCATCCATAATTTGATTTGGCATAATTTTATTCTTCAATGTCATTGGCATTTTTATCACAGTGTGAAAGTTGGTGCTGCTGGCATAGACCGATCAATATTTTAGACACTCGAATTGTATTATTTTAAAGAAGGAATTATTGTAACACTATACTGTTTCATAAACTTTGCAAAAAGTGCGATGTTTGGTGGAGCTGTAATTGGAGGATTTCTATGAAAAAAATAAAAAGACGTGCAGGACTGATTTTAGCAGTCTTTGTGTGGGCAGTCGTATTTGGAGGGACATTTGGAACAGACAAGGTTTTGGCGGCTTCCGATAAGGATATAATCTTAGATGGAATTTATATGGGAGAGATAGATCTTTCTGGAATGACAGCGGACGAGGCAAGAGCGTCTGTCAGCGCTTTTGTGGAGGATTTAAAACAAAAAAATATTACATTTGGCGCGGTCGATAATCATTATGTATCTGTAATAGCAGGTGATCTGGGACTTGTCTGGGAGAACCCGGCAGATATAGACGCGGCAGTTTCGCTTGGAAAAAAAGGAAACATTGTGAAGCGATACAAGGCAATGCAGGATTTAAAACATGGAAACAAAGTTTATGAATTGCGTTTAAGTATCGATAAAGAACTGATTCGTTCTGTGTTGGAAGAACAGTGTACAGAGTATGATATTCAACCGATGGATACGACTTTAAGTAGAACGAATGGTCAGTTTGTCGTGCAGGGGGGACAGACTGGGCAGAAGGTAAATATTGAGGAGTCCCTCAATAAAATATACGATTATATTACAAATAATTGGGATTATCAAGATGCGTCTATTGATCTTGCAATTGATGTGACAGAGCCGCGAGGCAGTGCAGAAGAACTGGCAAAGATTCAAGATGTTCTAGGCACTTTTACAACAAGTTATTCAACTAGCAGTTCTTCAAGATGCAAAAACATAGAAAATGGTTGTCGATTAATCGATGGTACTTTGTTATACCCGGGAGATGAGTTTTCTACATATGATACAATCAAGCCATTTACCGAGGCGAATGGATATTATCCGGCTGGTTCTTATATGAATGGAAAAGTGGTTGACAGTCTTGGCGGCGGAATCTGTCAAGTATCGACAACGCTATACAATACGGTTTTGCTCTCCGAGTTGGATGTGACAGAGCGAAATAACCATTCAATGATTATTGCCTATGTGAAGCCATCAATGGATGCAGCAATTGCCGAATCGGCTGGAAAAGATTTTCGCTTTGTCAATAATTGGGAGCATCCTATTTATATAGAAGGAATTACCGAGGGAAAACAGATTACTTTTACAATCTATGGTGTGGAACAACGCGACCCGGGGCGGGTGGTACGCTATGAGAGTGAGACGCTCTCAACAACACGTCCTGATCACGAAATTATTACACCGACAGCAAGTCAAGGCATTGGATATATCAGTGTGGAATCTGCCCATATTGGATACACAGCGCAATTGTGGAAAGTTGTCGAGGAAAATGGCGTGGAAGTTAGCCGCGAGGTAATTAATAAAAGCTCTTATAAAGTATCACCCCGCTCAGCAGTTGTGGGAGTAAATACAGATAATCCAGCGCATGCTGAGCGGATGAATGCGGCGATCGCGTCGGGCAGTATTGATACTTGCAAGGCGGAGGCAGCAGCAATAAAGGCAGAAGTTGCAGCGGCAGCACAGCAGCAGGCAGATTTGGAAGCTTACTATCAGGCGTTACAACAGCAACAATTGTTGGAACAGCAGGCACTGCTTCAACAACAGCTTTTGGAGCAGCAGGCGCAGGCAGAACAACAGGCGCAGCCGTAAGAACCATATTGATGATGGAAAGGGATTTGTCATGAAGTGTGGAAAGCTGACAGAGAGTATTTACAATCGTTCCGTCAGGAAAATAATGAAATCAAATGGCGCAGGTCTGGGGACAGACTGCGCCGTTTTGGCGGGGAATGCTTCTTGTGATGGGATTTTATCTGCGCAAGCACTTGCATTTGGAACAGACCAGCGGATTGCTGCACGAGCGTATCTAGCGGCAGTTAATCATGTCATTGCTTGTTGTACAAATCGCGCTGCATCGGGACTATTCGACACAAACGCAAATATTACACTTATGGTTCCAGAGCGTCTACGAGAAATTAAGGTTCGTATGATAATGGAAACAGTAGCTTTGCAGGCAAAGGAGACAGGGATACCGATATTAAATTGCAATGTTCAGGTGCTTCCTGTAATCACAGAACCAGTGGTGTCTTGCGTGATTAGTGCTGGATTAGAGAACCGATCTGAGGAAAATGTTGTGCCCATCAAAAAAAAGATTTTGGTGGATGAGGATATTGTCATGACAAAATGGTTGGGACTTGAGGGGACAGCAATAATGGCAGGTTGCAGCTATGAAAAATTGTCTGCCAGATATCCATCTGATCTTGTAGATGCAGCAGCGGATTTTTACCAGTATCTTTCCATTGCGCCGGAGGCTGCTACCGCCGTGAAGTCCGGCGCAGATTATCTGTTGGCATTGCGGGAGGGCGGAGTATTTGGTGGACTCTGGCAGTTAGCGGCAGAGAATGGCGTTGGACTGGTCGTAGACTTAAAGCGCATCCCTGTGAGACAGGAAACGATAGAGGTGTGTGAATATTTTGATTTGAACCCATATGAATTGTTAGCAGGAGGCAGTCTTTTAATTGTGGTATCTAATGGCGATGAACTGGTGCGTGCATTGGATAAAGCAGGGATTTCGGCAGCAGTAATTGGACGCACTACACAAGGAAATGACCGCGTGGTATGTCATGGGGAAGAGTCGCGATTTCTGGAACCAGCAAATGGGGATGAGATTTTTCGTTATCACACGCAGATAGATGTTTTAACAGATAATTAAAAAGTATTGGAGGACATAATATGAGAGAACAGATTTTATCTATTATAGAAAAAAATAGCAGGATAGATCTACATGAACTTGCAGTGATATTGGGTATGGAGGAAACAGATGTTGTCAATGAGATGCAGCAGATGGAGAAAGAGGGGATTATCTGCGGATATCATACTCTGATTGACTGGGAAAAAACTTCGGTGGAGAAGGTGAATGCACTGATTGAGGTGCGCGTGACACCCCAGCGTGGGAAAGGCTTTGATAGTATTGCCGAGCGAATTTATAAATATCCAGAAGTACATGCAGTGTATCTGATTTCAGGAGGTTATGATTTGCTTGTAAGCTTGGAAGGAAAGACGCTTAAAGAAGTTTCTAATTTTGTGTCGGATAAGCTTTCGACTTTGGAGACTGTCATCAGCACAGCAACCCATTTTATTTTAAAAAAATACAAGGATCACGGTACAGTTCTGGACAGAAAACAATCTGATGAAAGGATGCAGGTAACGCCATGAGAAATCCATTATCAAAGACGATTGTAGAGATTAAACCATCAGGAATTCGTAAGTATTTTGATATTGTGAGTGAGATGAATGATCCTGATGTTATTTCGCTCGGTGTCGGTGAGCCAGATTTTGAGACGCCGTGGCATATTCGAGATGAGGGGATTTATTCCTTGGAAAAGGGGAGAACTTTTTATACGGCAAACGCTGGCCTTTTGGAATTGCGCGAGGAAATCAACCGCTATCTCAATAGGCGCTTTGCGTTAAATTACGACCCAAAAGATGGGATTCTAGTAACAGTTGGCGGTTCAGAAGCGATTGACATTGCATTGCGTGCTATGGTGGACCCAGGCGATGAGGTAATTATTCCACAGCCAAGTTATGTTTCCTATGAGCCTTGTGCAATCTTAGCAGGAGCAAAGCCTGTAATTATTGAGCTAAAAAATGAGAATCAATTCCGCTTGACGGTTGCTGAGCTTGAGGCTGCTATCACAGACAAGACCAAAGTGCTAATTTTGCCATTTCCCAATAATCCAACAGGCGCTATTATGGAGCGAAAGGATTTGGAGGAGATTGCAAAGGTGATTGAAAAACATGATCTTTTTGTGCTTTCCGATGAAATTTATGCAGAACTTTGTTATACAGAGAATCATGTTTCTATTGCAAATATTCCTGGTATGTGGGAACGGACAATTTTAATCAATGGATTTTCTAAGTCTTATGCAATGACAGGATGGAGACTTGGATATGCATGTGGTCCGCAAAAGATAATCGAACAGATGTATAAGATTCACCAATTTTGTATTATGTGTGCGCCCACAACCTCACAGTATGCAGCAATTGACGCACTAAAAAATGGTGATGGAGATGTCCAGATGATGCGTGATTCCTACAATCAGCGTCGTCGTTATCTGGTGAACGCTTTTCAAGAGATGGGATTGGAATGCTTTGAGCCATTTGGTGCTTTCTACATATTCCCATGTGTGAAACAATTTGGCATGACAAGCGACGAATTTGCCTCAAGACTTTTGCACGAAGAGAAACTTGCAGTTGTGCCTGGAAATGCTTTTGGCGATAGCGGCGAGGGATTTTTGCGGATATCTTATGCATATTCTCTTGAAAATCTCAAAATTGCAATTGGACGTCTAAGACATTTTGTGGAAAGATTGCAATAAAATCAACATAATTGTGCATAATTAGCAGGTGAAAAGATGAACATAGTGCTATATCAGCCGGAGATACCGGCAAACACTGGAAATATTGGGCGTACTTGTGTTGCAACTGGGAGCGTGTTGCATCTAATTGAACCGTTAGGTTTTCGGCTGACGGGAAAGGAACTGCGCAGGGCAGGTATGGATTATTGGGAGCATCTTGATGTGCGCCGGTATATGAATTTTGAGGAGTTTGTGGAGAAAAATCTTGTGAGTCACCCAGAGAAAAAGCTCTGGATGGCAACCACCAAAGCAAAAAAGGTGTATACACAGGCACAGTTTAACCCAAATGATTATATTATGTTTGGGAAGGAAAGTGCCGGGATTCCCGAAGAAATTTTAGTGGATTATAAACAAACTTGTATTCGCATTCCTATGTTAGATTGCATTCGCAGTTTAAATTTGTCCAACAGTGTCAGCATTGTGCTCTATGAAGCATTGCGACAGCAGAGCTTTTCAGGATTGCTGCTAGAGGGTGCACTTCACTATAAAGATTGGCAGGACATACAATAAGATTTGACAAAAATAGCGCATCGTCATATAATAAAGGCAGATACAATAACAGGGAAGTTATGGAGGATGGAGCTCATGGGGGAGTATAAGATTCAAATAAGCAGCTGTTTGGCGCTTGTTACACTGCGAGGGCCAGACAGTTATCGAGGAGGTAACTGATATGCGTATAGTAGAGAAGGTACTGTACGGATTTGGTGGCTTATTGGCGCTTATGCTCCTTTTTATTGCGATATGCCACTACAATCCAGAATTGGCGCTTAAGATTGGCGCTGATTTGAAAGCAAATGCAGGGGAAGCAAATCCAGAGACTTATAACATGGATTTTCAGACTGCAAGCACTACGGTGACTCTTGGAGCACTTCCAGCGGCGGAGAAAACTTTGACAAACAGCGAAGCGCCATCAGGAGTGGCAAGGGCAACAGACAATGAGGATACAGATGCCGATGCTGAGAGTAAACTCAAGATTCCTGGGAAGGTTGCAGGACTCAACGGCTACATTCCTGTAAAGGCAACAGGAAAGGAGATTACCCAGACCAAGGCAGAGGAGATTGCAAAGGAACTTGGCAAAGGGGAAACGGGTAGCAATCTGACTTTTGATACAGAAATGTATCCGTATTATGCAATTGTCAATGAGACGCAAAAAGCAGTCTATCGGCAGATTTATGCCAATGCAGAAGCGCAAATTAAGCATTTTACGCCAGTGGAAGATATCACAGCAAATGACTTGAAAAATGCGTTTACCTCTGTGGTAAACGATCATCCAGAATTGTTTTGGGTGGATACTGCGTACAAGTATCAATATACCCCCAAGGGGAGTGTAGCGGATATTACCCTTGTATTTAATGTGACTGCGAATGATTTAGACGCATCAAAAGCTGAGTTTGATGCGGCGACAAAGAAAATTACAGATGAGACTTATGGAAGCTATTCAGACTATGATAAAGAAAAAATTGTGCATGATACACTTATTAGCGGGGTGAAGTATGATCGAAATGCACCGATGAATCAGAGTGCTTACAGTGCACTGGTATATGGAAGAACTGTGTGTGCTGGCTATGCAAGGGCATTTCAATATGTGTTGCATCAACTTGATATTCCATGTTATTACGTAACAGGGTTTGCCGGTGAGAATCATGCATGGAATATTGTAAAACTTAGTGATGGATATTATAATGTGGACAGCACATGGGATGATACCAATCCAAATACCTATGATTATTTTAATTGTTCCGACGCAGATTATGCGTCTGACCATGTGAGAAAGGATTTGTCAATATATCTTCCGCCGTGTAATGGAAACCGCTATAGTGGATTGGAAGTGAATCCTTCTGTTACGCCACCGACGGATACAACAAAACCGGGAACGACAACAAGACCTTCCACAAACACAACGACAAAACCCTCCACAACTCCGTCTGGTAGTTCTGGCAACAGCACGTCAGACCCAACCACTGCAACCAATACAGATTCAATTACTGTAGTCACAGTGCGAGGTGGCGGTGACGCGCATTATATTGACAATATTGGTGATTACTTTAATGAGTGTTTTGGCGCAATGATTAATAGTGATGACGAAGTGATTACATTTGATTTGATTATCACAGATAAGAAGCTTTGGAATAGTATCTACAAAGCCTATGATAAAGGAGACTGTCAAGAGGGCTATATTGATCGCTATCTGGTGGAAAAACACAAGAATGCATGTAGTATGTATGTGGAAGCAGTACCCAGAACAGATGGAAGTTATCTATTGCGGCATCGCGGCGTGATTAGTTAAATATTTTACGATATGTAAAAAGATGAGTGCTTTGGCACTCATCTTTTTTATGTACACGGGCATCCAAGGAAAATCTTTCTCCTTCGATTGCATTGCTTTATGCACAAACAGTATGTTACTGAAGTCATGTATTTTCTATAAGTCTACACAAGGGATTTTTTTGTCAGTATATAAAATATGATTGATTAGCCAACCTAGTAAAAATTCTAGCAATTCTTGTAGATACTCTTGTGGGTTTTGATCGATTTGATTGAGGTCAATATTTTCTAGTTTATCAATAAATGCTTCATGTGCTCGTTTCTGTGCACTTAATCCTTCGTAATGGATCGCCTCCATATATTCTTGCTCATCTGCAAAATGTTCTTTGGTATATTCTTTTAATTCATTTAAAATTTGGATGATATTGTCATATCCTGAGAGTGTGTCAAAGGATTTCACAAGTTGGTTTGCCTTGTCGACAATACGAAAAAGTTCCTTGTGTTCAGCGTCGACAAGCGCGATGCCAGTCAGATAATCATCTGTAAATTCACAAGGGTTCTCGCGAATCATCCATTCTTCAAGAGGAGGTAACTTTCCAATCATAATATCACTGCTAAGAATATGGCGGTAAAGCCATTTGGCAAGAAAGCGTACAAGTTCTGTGAGCACGCGCTGTTGCTCATCCTCATTATCAATATTAACAAACTCATATTCGCGTATCTTGTCGCGGAAAAAGACATGTTGTGTCCGCTGGCGAATTAGCTCTGGATCACGAATCTGCATCATATATTCTTCTTCGTGTGAGAAGTGCGTTTCTGCATAATTATCCAGTTCCTCAAGAATATTCTTAACTTCTTGATAGTAGTCACTGTGGTAATCCATGCTGGCTAGATTGTAAGCCTTGGAAAGCAGTGCAAAAAGTTTCCGATGTTCATTGTCGATAGCATCTAGCCCAGTTATGCAGTCCTGTGTAAATTCAAATATCATATTTTATCATCCTTTCTAACTGTATTATTTCGTATAGTATACCATAGATTTGTGTGTTGTGGGGAAAAACTTTCCACAGGTTGAGAGAATTAATAAGAAGATTATTGATTAAAAAAATACAATTTCGAGAAATAATTTCTTCCTAAGAAAAAAATGAAAAATAATTTCACAAAATATTCAGTAATACTTTACAATTAAGAAAATATAAGTTATAATCCATTTATACAACTTTACCAAATTAATTTACTACATAAAAGGGAGGTAGTTAAACTATGAAAAAGTTACACAAAAAATTTTTATGCACTTTGCTTTCTGTGAGTATGCTGGCAGTTTTGACAGCTTGTGGCGGCAAGGACGATAGTGCAAGCACTGCGGATAGCAAGGCAACAACTACAACTACAAACACAGACACAAATGCAGCGGCAGACACAGATACTTCTGCACCGGCTGATACATCAACGCCAGCTTCTAAGGATGGCAGCGTGGCAGTATTCTATTATACTTATGGCGATACATATATTTCCAGTGTTCGCGCTGCGTTGGATTCAGCACTTGATACAGCGGGTATCAAGTATCAGGACTATGACAGCAACAACAGTCAGACAACACAATCTGAACAGGTGACAACAGCAATTGCACAGGGAGCAACAGTATTAGTGGTCAACTTAGTAGATACTGGATCGGATGATGCAGCAAAGAATATTATTGCTCAGGCAAATGGTGTTCCAGTTATTTTCTTCAACCGTTCTGTAAGTGAAGCTGCTGTGACAAGCTCAGAAAAATGTGTATTTGTTGGTACAGATTATGAGATGGCTGGCCACATGCAAGGTGAGATGATTGGAAATTATCTGTTAGAAAATTATGATACCTTGGATTTGAATGGTGATGGTACAATCTCTTATGTTATGTTTAAGGGACAAGAAGGCAATGCGGAGGCAGATGCGCGTACACAGTATGGTCAGGAAGACGCAGATGCGATTCTGACAGCTGCAGGTAAGCCAGCGCTTAGCTTCTACGATAGCGCAAACAGTAACAAGTATCTGGTAGATCAGGCAGGTGCGTGGTCTTCCGCAGCAGCGACAGAGTATATGCAGACTATTATGTCTCAGTACAGTGAGGCAAACAACAATATGGTAGAGCTTGTTATTGCAAACAATGATGAGATGGCAATCGGTGCCATTACAGCATTGCAGAATGCGGGATACAATAAAGATGGTGCTACAGTAATTCCTGTATTTGGCGTGGATGCTACAGACGCAGCAAGGGATGCAATCTCAGCAGGTTCTATGATTGGAACAATTAAGCAGGATGCAGAAGGTATGGCAAAAACGATCGCAAATATCACTGCAAACTTTATGGATGGCAAGGAAGCATTTGACGGTGTGGATTCCGCAAATGTAGTTGGTACATGGCGTGTTAACATTCCATATGCTACTTACACAGGTGAGTGATTAAAATAAATTCATCGACGATGCGGCCGCACTTCGGTGCGGCTGCATTTTTACTTCCATTTTCAAATTGTGTGCCTGATGGACAGCAAGTGACCACAGCCAAATAAATATTAAATTTGTATGTTTTGAATAAAATTGTCTATATGTGTAAATGAAAATCTTTGTAATCAAAAAATAACAGATTGTCAACACAACTGACAAATGCTGGGTGTATGAGTGGCCAAAAAATATTTTTTGATTTAATTGCACACGAATGCAGAAGGAATTATCAGTTTTGCTGCGTGTGGCCGGTATGACAACTTAATTTTAAATAAAATCAGGAGGTGAGAATGAATATGCAGGAGACAAATGCTTCCGCAAATGTCCTTCTAAAAATGGAGGGGATCTGCAAGGAATTTCCTGGTGTTAAAGCGCTGAATAATGTTTCCTTAACTGTGAAGGCAGGAACCGTTCACGCGCTGATGGGAGAGAACGGAGCCGGTAAGTCTACTCTGATGAAATGTCTGTTTGGAGTGTATTCAAAGGACAGCGGCAACATTTTTCTGGAGGGGAAAAAAGTGGAGTTTAAGAACTCCAAAGAAGCGCTGGAGAATGGTGTGGCGATGGTGCATCAGGAACTAAATCAGGCGCTAAAGCGAAATGTCATGGACAATATGTGGCTTGGACGTTTTCCTAAGATTTCAAGTTGGTGTCCTCTTACCAGTGAGAAAAAGATGTACGATGAGACCAAGAAACTGTTTGATGATTTGGAAATTAGTGTGGACCCTAAGCGGGTGATGAGCACTATGCCAGTTTCTCAGCGACAGATGGTAGAGATTGCTAAGGCGGTATCGTATCAATCCAAGATTATTGTATTTGACGAGCCAACCTCTTCTTTGACAGAGGAAGAAGTAGAACATCTGTTTAGAATTATTAATATGTTGCGTGATCGTGGGTGCGGTATTATCTATATCTCTCATAAAATGGAGGAGATTCTTCGCATTTCTGATGAAGTGACCATTATGCGAGACGGGCAGTGGATTGCTACTCGCGAGGCGAAATCGCTGACTATGAATGAGATTATTAAATTGATGGTTGGCCGTGAGTTGACAAACCGTTATCCAGAGAAAGATAATGTGGTGGGCGATCCGCTTTTGGAGGTCAAATCACTTACAGCAATGTATTCCAAGTTAAAGAATGTTTCTTTTGTTGCCAAAAAAGGTGAAGTTTTGGGGATTGCAGGTCTTGACAGTTCAGGTCGTACAGAGTTGCTCGAAAATATCTTTGGCATAGCGACGCGCAAAAGCGGTGAGATTTATCTCCACGGAAAAAGAGTGCTTAACCGCAATGCGCGAGAATCAATTGCAAATAAATTTGCACTTTTAACAGAGGAACGGCGCGCAACGGGTATTTTTGCTATTCGCGATATCCAGGCGAACACGACGATATCTAGTCTACATAAATATCACTATAAGGGTGTTCCGCTTCTAAGTGACAAAAAACTTGCTGAGGTTACAGACTGGGGAATTAAAGCAATGCGCACAAAGACACCGACGCAGAAGACACAGATTCGTTCACTTTCCGGCGGTAATCAACAGAAGGTTATTCTAGCGCGATGGTTGTTGACGGATCCAGAAGTATTATTACTCGACGAACCGACACGCGGAATCGATGTTGGTGCGAAGTATGAGATTTACCAACTTATTTTAAATCTGGCAAAAGAGGGTAAGACGGTCATTATGGTTTCTTCTGAAATGCCAGAGCTTTTGGGTGTGTGTGACCGGATTCTAGTTATGTCGGGTGGGCAACTTGCCGGCGAGGTAGATGCAAAGACAACAACGCAGGAGGAAATTATGACTCTAGCGGCAAAATACGCGTGATGAAAATCACAATAAATTCTTCTAATAGACTCCGCGAGGCTATTCTATAGATTGGAGGTATGAACTGTGACTGAAAAAGAAAAATTAAAAAAAGTCGGGGATATTTTACTTAATAATGCCATGTATATTATTATAGCGGTGGCAGTCGTGTACATAGCAATTATGCGCCCTGCTTTCATAAAACTTCCCTCAATTGTGAACATATTGTCCCTGACAGCAGCGAAACTACCCATTGCATTGGGGATTGGAGGTTGTATTGTACTGACTGGAACTGATATTTCCGCAGGTCGTGTTGTCGGTTTGACAGCATGTATCTCTGCATCTCTGTTGACAACCGTATTTAAAATATTTCCAGGTATGACAAGCGCAGCGCCATTGCCGCTTGTGCTTCTGCTAGTCATTGGCGTAGGCGCTCTTGTAGGCTTTGTAAACGGCTTTAGCGTGGCGAAATTTAAGTTGCATCCATTTATTGTAACACTTTCTACTCAGCTGATTGTGTACGGTATCATTTTAATGTACTTGATGCGAGGTGTCAATAATGGTCAGACCTTGAGCGGATTGGCTGATAATTATCGTTCGTTTATCACAGGTACTCTGTTTAGTATCGGTGGTGTAGCAGTTCCCAAATATGTGCTTTATTCTTTGATTTTAACAATTATTATGTGGATTATCTGGAACAAAACAACTTTTGGGAAAAATATGTTTGCGGTTGGCTCGAATGAGGAGGCAGCAAACGTGTCAGGTGTTAATGTTATGCGTACCATTATCATGGTATTTATGCTCGCAGGAATGATGTATGGTATCACTGGATTTTTGGATGGTGCGCGTATCGCTTCTGCAAATGCAAATACAGGTTTGAACTATGAGTGTGATGCAATTGCGGCGTGTGTAATCGGTGGTGTTTCTTTTGTTGGTGGTATTGGACGCATTAGTGGTATTGTGGTGGGTGTGTTGCTTTTGCAGATTATCTTTACAGGGTTGACTTTCCTTGCGGTAGATGCTAACATGCTCTATATTATCAAAGGTTTGATTATCTTGATTGCATGTGCAATTGATATGCGCAAGTATTTGGTTCGCAAGTAGTATGGCAGAGCAGAATAAAAATAATTTAAATCAAGAACATTTAAAACAAAATTCATCAGCCCCCCAGCGTCAGTTGCGGGGGCTGTATTCCAAGGTGAACATATCAGTCAAATCACTCAACATAATTATTATTGTGTTGGCTGTAGCACTTGTGGTATGTATGGCGGTCGGTGTGTCTAATGCAGGATTTACAATTCGTTTTGACTCAATGGGCGGAACAATGGTAGAGAGCCAAAAACATATGTACGGAGAATTGATTGAAGTACCTGTATCACCTACTCGCGAGGGATATTTATTTGATGGTTGGTATCTGGACCAAAATACCATAAGGCCTTGGGATTTGGAAAAAGATATTGTTACGGAGTCGCTGACATTATATGCAGGGTGGCGACAACAGTAAAACTAACGAACACATTACAAATCTACAATGATATATTTGTTATATAGACCATGATATCTGCAATAGAAATCATGGTCTTGTTTTATGCACACAGGCACCCAAGTGAAATTTGTCATCAAACCGATTTATCGGTTCGCTGACGGGTGCC
>BLMC01000037.1 GCA_011959805.1 Lachnospiraceae bacterium
CATACTCCATATCCACACCATTTCCTGTGCCATTGTGTGTATGGATAATGTTTTCCTCACAATGGGTTAAATTACACAACCATTAACCACATATTTATCTCATCATACGATATTACTTTATAACAAACCTCTTTATGAAGGTAAAATGGTTCATTTCCTATATATACCGCCAAAAAGTCCTCACCTGTAATAATTGTTCCCTGTGGGTAAATACAACTATTTATTCCCCGCACAATCGTTCCAATAGGATATTTTTTTTTCACTTTCTTCCATTTCTTCTCATATTTTTTTATAATAGACTGCCATAGACTTTCAAATTCTTCTTTTGTCAAATTAAAAAACCATCCATCTTCTTTCCATCCCTCTACATCTATTTCATTAATCTCTCCTTCTCCCAGACAGTCTTCTACACATGAAATATGAAATTCATTAAATTCATCCAAAATTATTTGCCTATTTACATAATTATCATCACCTAGTTCATACCAGTATTTTTCTGCATCTACTTCCAATAAAAAATATTTCATTTTCTTCATCTCATTTATATATGGGTAGTGTCAAATCTACCCCTATATTTTTTAATACAAACCTTATATTTTGATGAATACTACTCATCTCATCAGATGCATAGTGATAATAGGTTCTTGCACTCTTCGCGTCGAAAGCTAGTAATATGCTGGTGCAAATATATCGTATTTTATCTTCTTGGCTCTCCTCTGCTATCACTTCATCACCACGATAAGTCAATACCTCATAGCAAGCTATAAGGTATTAGACTCTCGCAGTATTTAGATAGATATTGGTTATGTCATCATCATTGTACAGTAAAATATACTCCTGCCCATTACAGAGGGTCTGACGCACCACATAATTTCTATTGTCGAATATTTTTCTTTTTTACACCAAATAAAGTTTCAAAATCCTTATACAATACGTTTAACTTTTCCTTATCTTCTCCTGTTATTCTTCCATACATAGCAATATCACAACAAACCCAAAAATTAATATTTTCTCCTTTTGCCATATACCATTTATTATCACTAATCCAAAGCTTACTTAATCCATATTTTAGACATAACGCTTCTAAGGTTGTATGTACTTTATCAGGTTGAATTTTTTCTTTGAGTCCTGCAATTGATACCCCAAAATCCAATTGATCTGGAAATACTTCATATATCTTAAAAGCAGCTTGAAAAATCATTTTCTCAAAACTTTCTGACACCATATTATAGGTTTCCCCTTGATATACTACCAAAATACTATCACCATGATTTCCGCTTAGATCAATAAAAACATTACCTCCCCAATCACACCAAAAGATAATTTGGTACGGAGTATCCAACGCCTCTGGTTCACTCTCACACAAATTATTATATATCTGTATGATATCTTCTATGTTGGCTGTCCCACCATTAAAAAATTTCGATAACAGTCCTCCATCATCTATGCCCATCATCTCCAAATATATTTTATAAGCCTTTGGCAGTTCAATACCATATCTTCCTAATTGTGAAACTTCTCTAAGCTTTTTTATTTGTTCTACTGAGGCTGGTCTTATTCGCTCTTTCCATGTATTATCGAACAAACAAATATAATGGGATAATCGCGCAAATATAGAATCGCACTTTCCCTGTTCTGCAAAAAAGATATTACCATTTATCTTTGATTGCACATCTTATATTTTCCTCCTCATATTAATAGCTTATTTTCCCCAAACATTATAACTCTATGTATAAATTTTCCACTTTATTTTCCCCAATATTTATCGGACTCTCGAAGTCTCTGCCACACACATAAATGAAAATCCTGTTAATCTATTTCTTCAACAATTCCCTTAAACTAATTAGACATTTATACCCCGCAATATAGATGTCATTCCTGTCTCTGTTATAAAAAACTCAAACTCCATTGTAATAAATAGTTCATCTCCATAAAGCTTCAACCTATGATCAGCCCTATAATGTGCTTCTTCGACTAACTCATAAATAATAATGTCTGTATCATCATTCACTTCATCAATGCAATCCTCTAAATCTAACATTTCTTCAATACATTTCATAGTATTAATGAAATCTTCTATTCCAATTTTAATTTCATTTACAATGCCCTCAACACCTTTGTAATCTTTCCTATGTACTTTTTTCATTACTTCTTTCACTATAATTTTTATACAATTCTTAATTAATTTTGAATCCATAACACAATCCTTCCTCACAAACATTTTGTGTCACACAAGTCAATGAATATTCCATTACTTGCGTGACACCTATTAACATCTTCTCTATTTTCTACAAACAAAATTTATACTATATCTACAATCAATACACCTTAAAAATTCCATTTTTTTGTCCACCTGACCATCCACATGGCAAATGTCCTGACAAATAAATTTCTAACATTTGCTCAAAAAATACATCAGGGATGTAATATTCTGAATAATGATTTACCAAAAATAACGTCCCAACATTAAATTTTACATCACTTAATACAATCCCCCCGAAACGAATTTCTTTTTTCTTTAACCCGGCAGTAAATCTTTTTGAAAAAGCGAGTACTTCCTTTTGTACCTTTTCACATTCTTCACCTATTAGGCTATACTGTTCTTCGTAGTTTAAAAGTATAGCACTTGAAAAGTCACCTTTTTTGTCTAAACATATATTTTCCCACTTATATGATTGTATTGATTCAGATATTTCCATTCTATCTTTTAGAAAAATAACTTCAAACTTGTCAAAATTCTGATCCCCACAATTTTCAAACCAATTGCAGTTCGTCACTCTTTCTATAAAATCTTGTTTTAACTCCATACTTTCTCCTACTTTGCTTGATTCAAGCGCCCTGGAACCCTTGGTACTTTGTCTGTAATCTTCAGCTTGTAACTCTTCTGTTGTTCATATGCCCTATACTCAATATATGCTGCGTTATCTCTCGTAAACCCTGCAAAGACCATAGAATCATATAATGCTCTAAGATATTGTCCGTTTGTTGGTATTTTACCCTCTTTAGCGCCACCTTTCCTATAAATATCCCAAAACGTTTCTAGACTCTGATGTGCCTTGTAATGCCAACTTTTAATATCTGTAAATGCATTTCCATATAATTCAACGCATATCCCATCATCATACGGAATTTCACTTTTATATGCTGCATCTTGATTTACATGATGTGCCTGTCCATGTATAGCTACATTATTTGTCATATTATCATACGTATCCATATATACATATCCAGGACCTATTATACTAATATAATGACTTGGAGAATGTTTTCCAGATTTTATCGCTTTATTATAATCATTAATATGATCTAAAATACGTTCTTCACTAGGTGTCAATTTCTGTCCGTACTTTAGCTTATTCTGAAAATAAGCTTTAAGTTTCTTTTGTTCCTTTCTGCTCGCACTACATCGTCCATCTGGCGTAAATTTATCCATAATTCTATTTGCAGCATTTTCACAAATAAGATGCCCACTTGGATCAACATAATAAACTGGATTCCCAGCACAGTAAGCATACAGATTCAGCCCATCTCCACGGTAGGTATCTTCTTGGGTAAACCTTCCTATCACTGGATTGTAATAGCGTGCGCGCAGATAATACTGCTGCGTTATTGGGTCATACTGTTGTCCATTGAACTTAAAACGGTTTGGTACTTTCTCATCACAGGTCGTTAGATTGCCCCATGCATCATACTCATATCGATTTAATATCTTGTTCGCTTCGCTATCTACAACATGAGTGATACTACCCATTTCATCTGATGCATAGTGGTAGTAGGTCCTTGCACTCTCTGCATCGGAAGCAAGCAATGAATTCGTGCGGATATAGCGAATTTTATCTTCTTGTGTTTCCTCTGTTACAATCTCATCTCCTCGGAAGATAAAAGTCACTAATTTTCCGTTCTCCTCCATCTCATGCCGCAAGTCCTCTGCATCATAGCGGTTAATCTGAATATTGCCATTAAAAGTCTCAACTTTTGTATTGCGGTTAAACGCATCATAGGTATACTTTGCCTTGTCATCTTTTAGCAAGTTTCCAGCTTTGTCATATGTAAATTGTGATGTCACCCCTCCTTTGGTATATGTCGTTAGTCGGTTGCGCTTATCATATTGGTACAATTCCTCTATACCATTATATAGCCGTTTTGTGCGGTTGCCTGCCTTATCATAAAAAAGTTCTTCTGTCGCATTTGGATATTGTACTTTTTCTAGGCGATTCATACCATCATAGCTATACTTTATAGTACCATGCTTTTGCACTTTTTCCAACTGATTTCCATTTCCGTCATAGGTATATTTGTTCTCGACTATTACCTCTGTACCAAACTTGGTTTTTAATCCTGTCAGATTACGATCAGCATCATAGGTATACTCTGTATATAAACTTCCACAACTTATTGAATTAATTGTATTGTCTGAATTGTAAGCATATTCTGCTATCTTTTTATCATTATCCCACACTTCACGGATACTATCTGTCAAATCATAGCGATACTCTGTCACTTTCCCTGTCACGTCCATCTGATGTGTCAGATTTCCATTTAAGTCATATTGGAAGGATAGCAGTGTTCTGCCACTTGCTTTCTTTTCTGTAAGTCTGCCTAATATATCATATACATAGTTGTACCGCATTCCCTGTGCAATGGCAGACTTTAATAACCCTTCTGTAGTGTACTCATATCTGTCAGAAAGTTCTGTGCCATCTGTTTTCTTTGCAGTACGCTCTGTAAGATTATCGTAGATATTATAGGCGTATCTTGTCTGTGTTCCATTGCGGTCAGTTCTTTTACACAGCCTTTCTTGTGCATCATAATGATAGGTTTCCTGTTCTCCTGTGGGGTCCGTCAGCACAGTAAGCTGGTTAATATTACTGTATTCATATGTGGTAGTGTTTCCCTCTCCATCTGTCGAACAAATTACATTTCCGGCATAATCGTAACCATAAAACTCACTGCTCTCGTCTGCCTGCCGAATCTCCACAATCCTACCCCATTTGTCCAGTATATACTCCGTATGGTTTCCTGCTCCATCTGTGATACCTGTAATATTTCCTGGTGCATCATATCTATACTGCTGGCTGGCTTTTCCTTTTGTCGTAATCTTTGTGCGTCTTCCACCAATATCATACTCCATATCCACACCATTTCCTGTGCCATTGTGTGTATGGATAAGATTTCCCTCTATATCATAGAGATTACTTTCCTGTATTATTCCGTCTGGTCTTATTACTGTAAGGATATTTCCTCTGGCATCATAAGTATATTGCAGCCCTTTCCCGTTATCTCCTGCACGTTGATACTCGTTTGGTCGTATCACCTTAATCAACTGACCTTCAGCATCATAGAACTGCCTTGTAACACTACCGTCGCGCTCTGTACGCTTTATCTCCTGATTCATAAGATCATAGGCTATCTGTGTGCTGCGCCCTTGATTATCTGTGATAGATACTAGATTTCCAGCCTTGTCATAGGCAAATCGTGTTGTGTTGTCAATCCCACAGTCTTTATCGATATGACGTTCTGATATTAAGCGGTCTGCCGCATCATACTCTCGTAGAATCTGCGCTCCTGTTGGAAGAATCATCTTGATATTATTGCCATTTTTATCATACTCGTACTTTACAGATACGTTGCCTCTGCCACAACCTTCCTTGTCCGCTGTACGATTTAACTCTATCAAGCGCCCTCCCGCATCATAATGATACCGAAAAATTTGCTCTGCAGAATCATTGATTCTGCGCTTTTCAAAGATACGTCTGTTATTGGCATCATAACGATATTCAATCACCGCTCCTGTGCAGTCGCTTACTTGAATCAATCTATCATCTGCATCATAAGTATAATTTATTGTGTGAACAATACCGCCTTCACTATCCTTTGTCTGATATTCACAGAAACGTCGTTCCTGTATGCGGTTTCCTGCCTTGTCATACTTATACTTTGTTAGCCTGTATTGGATTTCATTGTCTTGTATTGATACAGGAATCCGGCTCTCCATAAGCCAACCTAGACGATTGTATGTATATAAACTTCCAGTGCGTTCTTCATCGGTACTGCCTGTAGCCATACCTTTTGCACTGATAATCTTCAATAGATTTCCACGCAAGTCATATACATACCGCCACAATACAGTTCCGTCTGGTGCTGTCTCCTGCACAACCCTACCCATACGATCATACTCGTAGACATATCCTGTACCATTATCGGTAGTTTCATCATACTGTGTTGGACTGCAAATTTTAATTACATTCCCTGCGGGGTCATACCATCTGCGCATGGTTCCTCCGCCTGGATAGCAAACTCTTACTGCTCGGTCGTAGTCATCATATATGTAAACAATCCCTTCCCCATCATCTGTCTCTCTGTTGTAGGTATTAGGATTGATTTCTTTAATAATGTTTCCCTCTCCATCTCTATGCACTGCATAGACTGCTCCTGTACAGTCTGTTCGTGACAACCGATGATGAAATGCATCATTTGTGTAGGTTTCCTTTGCGATATCTGGTTCACCATGCACATGATGATTTGGGCGCACTAACCCAATCAAATCTGTCATGCGATTATATAGATAACGTGTAGTATGTCCCATAGGGTCTGTTGCCATACACATAATATCAAGTCCATTGTAGGCATACGTAGACTCACCATCTGCACTTGTAACTGCGACACACCTTCCTGCACGATCTAGATTATGTCGATACACATTCCCTGCTGCTGTAGTAAATGTCGTAGATTCCCAAAATCCACTTTCATACAGATATGTCTCTTTGTGCCCGTTAGCATCTGTAAATGCTTCCACTCTACCATATCGGTCATATTCAAATGTGACACTCCTACTAACAGAACCATCTAATTGCTCTGTCTCTTTTGTTATATTTCCATTTTTGTCATAATGGTAACTAATGTCAGTACCATTATTATCCCACATATGTAGACAATTCCCGTCCTCATCATATACATACGACACTATAAGCCCATTTGGATATTCTTCCTCAAGCAGATGACTAAACTCATCATAAGTACGATGGGTCTCATTTCCATTTCTATCCTTCTCCCAGATAATATTCTCCCAATCATCATACTTACGTTCCTGCGTTGTTCCATCCTGATATTTGGTACAAACTAACTGGCGATTACGGTTGTAGATATAACAAATTTGTCTATTGCTTCCAGGTGTCAGATAGATATTGGTTCTGTCATCATCATTGTAAAGCAGAATATACTCCTGACCATTACAAAGAGTTTGACGTACCACTCGGCCCTTCTGGTCATACTCATTATGCACATAAGTAACTCCATCCGCATTTGTGACATTGGTGATTCTACCATCCTGGTCATAAGTATAACGCTCCACCCCTCCTGTGACTGTCTCTACTTCTGTGAGTAAACTGTTCTCATATCGATAGTGCACTTTGCGTCCTATACAATCTTGTATGGAAGTAATATGACTTTCTTGCCATGTAAAATCAAGGTATTGACCACTAGCAAAGGATATCCTACTCAAAGTGCAACCTGTATATTGATACAAACGTCGGTTCCCGTTACGGTCAATTTCTTGTAAAATTTTCCCATCTCTGTCATAAAATCTTGAGATTCCTGTCGTTGCCTCTCGCATTAGATAGCCATCTTCCTGCGCATACAACGCTAGGCGTTTTGTACCACCTTTGCGATTTCTAAATCCATCTTCTATTTTTAAGAAAATTTCGGTACGATTGTTAGAAAGCACAATTTCCACTCTGTCATCATAGATATATGCTGTGCTAAATAGGCTTAAAGTCCAGCCTCGTCCAACTGGAGAATCCTTTTGGGAAAGCACTGATTCATATGTTCTTTCCACTGCATAGATGCCAGAAATATCATTGATAATAAAATCACATTGGTCTACCAGATAGCTTCCTGTCACCATATCAATTGGGTCGCCATTTAACGCAGTCGTACTTGGATTTTCTGTAATTTTGTCCTTATTTTTATCAGATTTTTTCCCCTGTCCTTTTTGTGTTGTGCTAGTATCTTGGTTTACTTCTTGTGGTTTTTCCTCATATCGCGCATCTTGAGCAGAAATTCCTCCACTTACATCCGCTGCATCCTTTTTGCTTTCTTCATCACTTACTTTAAATTCTCCATCTACTGCAGTTATTGTAGGGACATCTGCTTTCTGTCCGCTTGCTCCAGACTGATATTTCTTCGCTTTTTTTGCTGCTGCCCGCGCTGTAATTGGTTTTTCTCGTTGTCTTGGCACCATTCCGATCGCATCGATTCCTGGGGAAGAACCGTCTGCTGGCAATGCACCTGACACATTATGCGCCAATGTACTTAAATCAAGTGTCATATCCATCAAACCACCTAGATCGGGTAAAATAGAATGATTTGTTCCTAACTGTCGAAATTTATTTGCCTTAATTTGGATTACCCCTTTAGAAAAAATAATACTGGAATTGCCAACATTAAGCACAAGCTTTTTTGCTGCAAAAATATCTACAACGCCTTCCTGATATCCTTTCTTGTCTTTTTCATGTGCCTCTGTTCCTGTAGAACCACCAATATCTCCCATCAGCTTTTGCACATTATCTACTAACTGAAAAGGACTTTCTACATTGTCCTTCACAGCCTTTTTGAGTGCGCTAAAGCTGATAGCCTTTGTGTTGACAAGTGCCCCTGTATCTGGCAGACCTCCTCCTGATGCCACAAATCTTGTGTTTCCGATTGCATGGGTTCGTTCAAATGCCTGTTTTGCCTTGTCTAACCCTTTAAATCCCTTATCCACTGCCTGTATTAGAATATTTCCACCCTTTGATGTACTTAAAGAAATGTCATTGGCACTATAAATCTCTATTCCATAATCATCATCTAATATAATATGGGTCTTTTTTCCTTTTTTACCATCATATTTCTTTCTGTCTCCAATTAGTTCCAGTGTCTTGCCACCAAATTTAATCATACGATTATTTCCAGTGAACATCTTATCCTGATATCTTTTAAAGTCTGGGCTATCATTCTCGTGATGGCTCTGAGTACATATCACTCTAGCACTGTCTTTTTCTCCTTTGACAGCCTCATAGTACACAGATACTTTATCCCCCACATCTGGCATCGTATAAAAATAATTTCCCGCTGTATAAACATAAGGGATCCATTGTGGCTTGTTATCCTCATTTTCAAACGCTACCTGCACATAATTCTTCTTTACCGCCTGTACTGTTCCTTCCAATACTCTTGAAAAACTTGCTGCCTCTATAATTTGTTCTTCTGATGGTGTAAGCCCCTCGGCATTTGCAAGGGTTATCTCATTCTGCAAGAGTTGATCTTTACAAGTAATTGTACTTTTAACTACAATCTGTGTTCTATTATCCCACTTTACCCCATAGCCAACACCTATCGCAAGATTGCTAACTGTCAAAACCACATTTTCATACTCAAACACCGAAGCTTTTGGAATACTATTTCCCTGAAGCTTTCTTGCCTTGTCCACATCGCGCACAATATATTGGTCCAAAATTATACCTGGTTCCAAAATCCGAAAGGGAATATTTCCAATATGAACTTTTCCGCCCTCATCTTTACTATTCACAAAAAGTAACTTCTGATATCGGTTGGCAATACGTCGGTCAAATTCCCAATCCGTCTCGTCTTTTTGCGAAAGAATTTCCTCCACTTTCTTGTTTTTCAAACCACTTTCATAATCCAGAAAATTATGATTCTTTTTGCCAATTCCCTGTGACATTACTTTTCCAAAAGTTTTTGATTTATCCTGAAATACCTTTGTGCATTTTTCCTTGTCTGTCTCTATGGAAAGCGTATCTGCTGTCAATTCTATCTCTGCATACTGATTCTGACTGATTAAGTGTATCTTTCTACAAATACCACAGAAAATAGTTTCCTCTTCTTTAACTTTCAAAAGTACCTTGGACCCCTGATATCGTACAACATCATTCGATTCCACTTTATCTTCCGTGAGAAAGCGCACAATCATAACACCATGTTCATTCACCTGTTCACAAATCTGTATATTTTCTATATGAACTACTCTAAAATCTGTCTGTAATTCCAGTTTCCCTAATTCTAACTGTTCCTCTTTTGATGTCATCCTGCCACCTCCAGTTTCTTTAGTCCGACACCGTAGAATCTCCTGCGCAAGATACTCTCTGCAACAGGCATTGATACAATTATCTTGTATTCAAGGGATCCAGATAATCTAAATACATCCTGTTTCCCAATTTTGCTTCCATCTAGTATTAGACTAGATAACATTCCATTATCGTACACTATACTATCTTTATGAATACATGCAATTTCAGAAAAGTATGGCACCCAATATAATGGATATAATCCACACTCCTCTACTGTAGGAAGGGCTTGAATCCCTTTAAATGCAATCTCCTTGTCATACATAGAGAGCAATCTTTTTAGCTCATCTGATACCATAAATGTTGGTTCTAATAGAATATCACATGGCTCCTCACGCTCACTTCCACTAAAATATGCCACGGTAAGTCTTTCAAGTGCTGTAAACTGTTTTGATGACATATCATGACAGTACATCTCTTTGTCAAGTCCTGTCAGAACAATCGGATTCTCTACCCTGGGACTTTGTAATAATTCAAAATAATTCATCCTGTCCCTCCTTATCTTTTCGTTCCTCAAATCCCGACCCAACAATACTGCTGTTTTCCAACTCTAATTTACTAGCATCACAATTCTTAACAATACATTTATCTGCGTTGCAATTTTCTAAACGTACCTCTCGAAATTCACAGTTATGAAACTCTGCTGGCGCAAAATAATCCAATATGCTAGATTCCTTATCAGACTCAGATAACACAACTTCCTTCATAATGGTCTCTTGAAAAACACAATTGGCAAAAATACAACCCTTCATCATTGTGCTCTCAATACAAAGTCTCTCAAACACACAGCCGTCGAACATACAATCGTTCATTAAGCAATCTGTTATACTACTCTCTGCAAAAACACAATCTCTAAAATCTGACTGACTTAAATTAAACGCTTTAAATTGCTTCTCGTTATAATGAATGGCATGAAAACTGCGAAATCTCAAATCGGTGTCCTGCTCGCAATTAAAAATATCTACAGCAGGTTGCACAGCATATATTGTTTTCATCCAATCCATATATTCTCCAATCTGTACGAGAAAACAGGGTTCCTTTTGTACTCTAGCAAGGCTTCTAAAGTCAATCATATCTCGTATGATATATTTAAAACGTACTGCCAAACACAATAATAGACTTCGCACTGCACGCAACCGAAGTTTATCTATTTCTGCTGCTCTAACATACCCACGCAAATTCTCCTGTTCTGCTCGTTCTGCAAGACGTTCTGCAAGAACTTTTGCTCCATCTGCAATCCAGTCAGCAGAAATATACTCTGTCAGTATACTCTCACCAGACACACGTCCTCCTTCTCCATAGCTGTCTATCTGAAATTTTGCATATTTATCTTCTAAAGAAGTATACAAAAAAGAAATATCAATCTCCTGTATCGATGGTACTTCCTCTTCTTCCTGAAGATTCGCAAGCTGGTCCATATACTGTTGCAAAATTGTTTCCCATTCTTCTATTATTTCTTTTTTTTGTTTTCCAAAGCGGTCCATTACATTCTCTGCCACTTCTGCAAATATTTCTGGATATATCTGCTGTTCAAACATCTGTATACGGGTTTGTTCCATATTTGCCTCCTAGTTGACTAGCACTTTCTTAGCTGTCAGAACCGCCGAACTTTTATCAATATCAATATAAGCATCCTCTGTACCAATGATAATTTCATTTTTTGCCGCAATATGTACTTCCTTGCCAGCACAAATATTGACTTTGGTATCAGACATCACATTGATTTCTTTGTCCGAATATACTTCCACACCTTTTTCATCTGTTAAATTAATATAAAGTTTTCCTGATTTACCAATAATGTACATTCCTTCTTTGGTAAGCAGTATTTGTTTGCCACCCGGCGCCTTCCAAACCTTATTTTCTGGATTTTTAGGCGGCTTAGCAAACATAGCACTCGACGCAAATGCATCCTTTTCATCCCCTGTTGGAAAAAGGATTCTGACTGCATCTTCCTTCTCTGGCATACAATACCAACCACTGCCATCACTTGAAGAATATACTGTGGAAAATGGAAACAACCAATTCACTCCCTCAACCATACTTTCGTCATCAGGTTTATTTTCTCCAATTCCTGTCAGACAAACCTTTACTTTATCTTTCTGAACACCAACTACCTTGCCATCTATCATGTGCCCCATTGCTTTACTAAAAGTTTTTGGAGCTGCCAGACCAATTACACTTCCTCCTAAATGCATCAAATCATAATGTATACGAAGGATACCATCTACCAGCTTAGCATCTACACCTTTAATTACGCTAGATTTCCCATTAATCACTATTTTATCTCCAATATATGCATAGGCATAAGACTCCGCCCTATCACCCGAAAAATCTTGCACCATAGCATTGGAAAATCTTTCGTAATTTTCCACATTGCTTGTATAAGTATATTCTTTGCCTGTAATTTCTTTTTGTTCTCTTGGCTTTGGAAGCCCGATTGTCAATTGTGGTTCTTCAGCCTGTATATCTGCTATAAGCGGCGCATCAAGTTGCGAGGCCATTCGCAGCGCAAACTCCCACGTTGTCTCCTCATACTGCATGATTAAATGTTTAATTTCTCTATCTGAGACTGTAATATCTAAATTATCTTTTTCTGATTTTATACTTTCCTGAATGCTTTCTCTTATTATTGTGCTATAGTTATCGTTTAATTTTTGAAAACTTTTGTTGTGTTTCTTAACATCAAGAAGGATACTCATTGTATTCAATTTTAAAGTGACAACACTGTATTCATTTTCCTGTTTTAATGAAGCATCTTTTACAGAACCGCAGAAAAGGTTCCTAGGTTGCCCTTCTGCATCTGTCGTAATCTTTACAACTGTTTTCTCATCCACACGATTTACAAAATCTCTTGCCTTATCTGATTCAACTTCCCCTTCCACTATCGCCATACCATGTTGATTTGGTTGATGGGTAATATATATAGAAAGAATCCGTTTAAACGTAAAGCCTTCTACTATAATATTGGCATATGATATTGTTTTCATAGTGTTTCACCTCCTAGATGATTTGATGGCGGCTCACAATTCTGCTCTTTTTCGTCTGTAAAATGAAAAGAGGCGAGCATTTCCTGCGCAATTGATTGATAACGCTCCATATTCTGATAATTAAAATTAATAAATCCCATCAGAACCCTTCCATCAACAGATGCAAAATACATTAGATTATAGATTGCCTCCGTAATAGTATGCGATATCATTTCAATGCTGGATATGATATGCTTTTCTGTGCTACGCATATCTTCCGATAAAATCCTGACTTTAGGACCCATTCGTTCAAGTGCAATCCGAACCACTTTTGGAAAATCTCCCATGTATTCCTCGGGCACTTCATGTTGTGTGTAAGTATACCCTGTAGCAAGGTCAAGATAACTATTCATATATACTTTGTCTGGCTTATTTCCAAGTGGATATGACATTGCTATCTCTTGTGGAGACAACTCCGTAAAATCCTCTGGCATCCATATCGCCACTTTGTCGTCAAGAAATGTACGTTCCGAAAATGCAGTTGGTACCATATTTATCATAATCGTTCCGTCAAATATAGATTGTGTTTTTTCTTCCGCAATATTTTCTTCTGAAAATCGTTCTCGTTCAAATTCTTCCTGTATCTCTCGTCTTCTTAACAGTTCCTCATCCATCTGTGCCATCGTTTTCCTCCTCTGGTTTCAACCTATTTTGAAATACTTATGATTCCTCCAAGAGTACACACGCACATACTGTTTGTTGTCAGTGCTGGCGCTCCATCAATCAGATAATCCTCATTGCAAAATCGCCATGCAAGTGGGGTTGCTGGCACACATGGTTTATTGATGCACACACCAAATGTTGTAAAGTTCATAACTGGCAGATGATCATTTGCATTTAAAACCTGTTTCCCTTGATAAGTTACTCCATGTCCTTGAAGTACATTGAGACAACACATTGTAGTACCCAATGAACACTTTACTTTTGTCCCTTGCACCACATAATCCTTTCCTGCTCCTATCATATTACATTCTCCTTTCTGACAAGCCGCTCAATACGGCATCTGTCACTCCATCATCATTTTTCGCTTCCTTGTTTTTCCGTCCCGTGAAGGTGTTCCTACTCCTCTCTGGTATTCGAGTATCCTGACAAGTTCCTGAAAAAGTCCCATATTCGTAGTGTCCTTGGGTTTTTCTCCATTGATATGTGCTATATACCCGATCAGTGCATCTGGTGTTATAGGATTACTACTACCAAGCACCTGCAAGCAAAAAGTAGCATCAAAATCAGAAATACTACCTGCTGAATCCATCAGCTTCTGTGCGAACTCTCGCGTAATTTCAGGCGACAATGTACTTCCTCCATATGCGGCGTAAGGAGCATGTATCCTGTTCATTGTGTCAAATTCTGTACTCCGATCTTTAAAATCCTGATATTTACAACGAAGTTTTGCACCTTCTTGCAACTTGAAACGACATAATTCTATCTGTCCTGGCTTACAAGTCATATCTCTAGTAATCTCTAAATCCATATCTCGATAAGTGCAATTGTTATCTGATATCACACTAGAAAAACACATTTTTAATACTACAGTTGTATTCGTAGGGCTGTAATTAATTATTAACGGTTTCTTAATGAGAAATATCTCTTTTTCAAGAAATACAGCTCCTTCTTTTACAATAATAGCATCTTGTGTAGTCTCAAGCTCACAACCTGATAAAATGCCATCCGCATATTCCCGCATCAAATATTCGTTTGTCATAAATGCCGCGTCAGATATTGCAGCAAGCGTAGTCTGTCTCAAAATATTGCCTGGTGCTATCCGGGGAATTGTTTTTATAATCATGACTGTTTCGTTCACCTCTCTTATTCTGACACAAAAGCCCAATAGTCCTATATAATTATTGTACACTTGTGGATATATTTGTCAATTATTTTCATAATTTAGCATTTTTTCCTAATTATTTTGTTGCTAATGTGGAAAAGAATCACTAAAAATAGTTGTAAAACAAACTGTTCTTATTTTATCTGCCTTTTCATACGCTTCCATATCTTCATATAAATCGGCCAGCGCATTGCATACTTCTACATAATCAGAATCTTTTTCGCTCACTGTCCTCTCATATATTTTCAAAATCTTTTTATATTCTTGTCTGTTTTGATATATCTCTGCCAATTGTTCTCACAAAAGAAATTTTATCTAAATTAACATTTTCCATTATCTGTTAAAATTTCTTATCATTGTTTGCAGTGCTACTTATCCTAAAAAAATTTTTAATTTTTTTCATTTTACTCTTGCGAACTTTAGCAAAATATGATATTATAATTTTTGTCGTTATGATGTATCATTCAAAACGCCGGTGTGGCGGAATGGCAGACGCAGCAGACTCAAAATCTGCCGGGGGCAACCTCGTGCCGGTTCAAGTCCGGCCACCGGCATTCAAAAATAGCATTGAAAATTGTTTAACAATCTTCAATGCTATTTTTATGCACAGACCCGTGTAGAGGAAATAAGCTGCTAAGGCAGCACACGGGTCGCGCGGCGAGTAGGGCAAGATAAACCTTCTTTACTCGATTTTTTAGAAAAATAGTACAATTAATTATCCACAACTGTAATATCCACAATTACGGGAACCCTAAATTGCTCTATCCCTGTTTTGTCATCTGTCACTACCAAATAATATTGCTTATTTTTGTCATACTTTTGATTCTTAAAATGAAATCGTATACGAAAGATTCTTTTGGTAGAATCTAGCTCATGGTTATCTGCCACATAAACAGCTTCATTAGAAATACGCTCATCTTCTTCAGACACAAATACCATTCGATATGTTGCTTCTTTTGCTGTATCACTCACTGGTTCAGATTGAATAAAATCTATATTCATAATGAAATTCGTTATCTTCCGTATAATACTTACAACATTAATCGACACAGTTTTTGTTTCTACGTGTCCACGCTCCATCTTTATATCCAGCACTGGAATCATCATTTCTTGTGGAGAAGAACCACCATGTACATAATTCTGTCCTCCTCCATTAACCTTAAACACACTACTATTAATAGAAACAGTCACAATCTTATCATCTTCGGTTCCAAGAATTGAACCCAAACTAATATTTTGTACTCCATCTTCCTTGATTGCCTCTTTAGAAACAATATACCGACGATTTACCCACGATTTAATTTGTTTTCCCTTACCATTTACACCTCCAATCTTATCACTCTCATCAATTTTATCTCTTTTATATAGAAATCCATGATCTGCGGTTACAATAAAGCGGTAAGTGTTTGCATTTGTTGAAATTCTGTGTATCAACTCCATCACTTCACAAATTGCATCTTCACAAGCACAAAATACCTCATCTTCTGTATTTGCCTTATCTCCTCTCGCATCTATCTGATTATGGTAAATGTACACAACTTGTTTTCCTGTAAACATCTCTCTAAGCGCTGCAATCTTTAACTTTTTAACATCATCAAACTGTACACACACAGAATCCTTGCAATACGCTTGCAATATTTTCTGTCGCGCCGATAAATCATTACATAACACATTATCTGCATAAACCTCATAATCATCTTTTATCACCAAAGATTTGTGTGGTAGCAATGCCGCCATTCCAAGCCTTGTATAAGATGGTAATACCCCCATCATTGCCGACAATTTGACAGTACATCTTGGCTTCTCATTTAATCTCTGAAACAGCTCCCACCCAACCTCATAGCGCATGGCATCAGAAACAAGAACGACAATTCTTTCTTTTGCCTGATTTACAAAACGATTATAAAAGTTTCTCTGAAGCGGCAGAATAGAAAACCATTCTTTTTCCGTAAATGCTTGATTCCATTTTGGAAGGAGGTCATTTAAATATTCATTTGTATAAATATTTTCAATGAGTGTTTGCAATTGTTCATACACTCCAATGTCTTCCATGCGGTCATAATAAAAATAAAATTTTCGGTATGCAAAATCTACCAAACAGTCTTTTTCTTGATATCTTTTCACAATTGTTTTTATGTCAATATCACTGTCATAATTTGCAGCTTCTACAATAGAATATGCATTCTGCAACATATTGTAGGCGTCTTTGTACTTCTCACCAAAATGCATCTTACAACGCATAGCACAAAGCTGGCAGAACGCTATGTCATCTAGCTTTGCTCCGATATCCTCTGATATCAATCTCTCTACCATCCATCTTAAAATCATTTCATCAAAATAGGAAAATGTATCGCAATGCACAATATCATCTGGATTATATTTTGACAGATTCTCCTCTACTTTTAATCTACACGCTATATCATGAGACAATCGGTCATAATCCTCTCTGTAAAACATATTGTTCATCAAATTATCAAGAAATGCAATAATAGTCCCCTGTTTCATAGAAACAAAACTTCGCCACGCCTTGGGAATCCCTCCTTGAAGATATCGGTCTGTATAGGTTACAAATAAAGTTTCTATCAACCTCTCTAATGTTGGTTTTGCATCAACATAACCAAACTGTTGCTCGCAAAGTCTCCAAAACACTTCAAGAAGGTCATACTTTTTCATTTCTTCAAGATATTTATTTTCTTCAATATTCTTCTCCAATATAACAATTCGTAAAACCTCCTCAAAGGAGCAAGTTCTTGTTTTACAAAGAACACTAAGTAATCCAACAACAATATTTTCCTCGTTGAAATTCTCTATTTCTAAATCGTAAAAATGCTGTGTTCTCTCTTTATTGGCAAAAAATTTAATATGTTTTTCTATAACTGACTTATAGTTCTCTCCAATCCCCAAATCAGCAGATAACAAGGATGCTCTGTCCGCAAAAAATCTCTTAGAATACAAAATTGTATCTTCTAAATGATTATTCTTTACTTCTGGTTTTGGAAAAGGCGCATAAATCAAATAATTTGTCTCTGTATCAACGCGCTCCAAAAAATATTTGGTATAAAACTGATTATCTCGCTCCAAACGATATATTTTCGCATTCTCAAGCTCTATCGATTCAATATCCTCAACAAACTCTGCCTTATCATCATACCAGAAGATTAGTTTTCGTACTTCCCCTGTAAACTCTGCATTTAATCTATCTATAATCTGTTTTCGATTTAATTCTGCCATATACTTCCCTTTCTAGTAAAGTATTTACCATAATGCTTTTTCATCTTCTAATGATTTTAACTGGTTCTCTATATAATCTTTCATTCCCATATCTCTTTTCCTCTTGCGGTATTTCCAATTAAATTACTGGTTGATTATATTTTTGCCAGCACTTGATATTTTTTTCCATCTTTTGCAGTTTGCATTTTTTCATAGTTTATTTTTACTCCGTCATCCAAATCAAGCGCTATTCGCGATAATGCCAAGTGTCCAATCTTCTCGTCATAATCATGACACTCTTTTAGTTGCTTCTGCAATTTTTCCTTTCGCTTTGTCGCAGCACCCACTTCACGGCTATTGGTACTGTGCTCTATCATATCCTGCATACGGTCAATTTCTGATTCATAAATTCTCTGTATACGATGCAGATAATCAACACGCAAATTGCCGATCGTATCTGCATTATAGCGATGCAGATAAATGAATGCCTTAAATCCATTCTGCTTGCCGCTGTCAAAAAGCCAATATATGGGACGTTTCTGATAAATCTTAACATGGTCTGTATAAAAATCTTTCAGAAAATAATTTCTAATAATTTCTCTGGAAGTCGTTCCTTTATTGCCTAATGCTTTGGCTATAAAATCAAGGTTCTCCTCTAAAGTATCTGTGCCATAAATTATTTTTATAAATTCTACAAAACGACATACAATATCATCCGCAAAATATTCCTCGTCAGAGATTGGAATAATATTATCTCCATCAACAAAATAATCACTACCATCCAAAAAGTAATAAGGCTTGTCCTCCAATGCAGAGTTTTCATCCATCAATCCTGAATGATATTGATAAATATCTGTCATCTGACCTCCTGCAAATATTAATCCTTCTTTTGCAAGCGAATAACGCCCAAACATACAGCCAACTGCATAGGAAATAAAACTGCGGATATCTCTGCTCAAATCAGCTTTACGAATGGTAATATCCTTGTCTTCTACAGTTGGTGTCAGCTCCTCTTGTAAACCATAAATCTCAATAAAAATTCGGTTAAGTTCTTCTTCATTGTGCTTTAATTCTTCAAATGCTATATCTGTATATGCTTTCCACAATCCAAAACTATCTGATATCGTTGTTATTTTAGAGTTGTCTGAATCAAAGGATTTTTGATTCATCGTTAAAAATGGATGACATTTAAAATCCCATGAAGTTTCAAAAAAATCCCAGTCTTTTTTAGAAATTCTTACACAACTCTTTATGATACTCTCATCTACATTTTCATATCCATTTTCAAGTGGTAAAACCTTTATATCACCAGCTTGGAAATGCATTGTTGGAGCAATAAGCTTGAGAAACTCTATCATAACTTTGCTATTCAATACACCTAATAATTTCCAATTAACCTCATCTTTAAATACAATTGCTGGACTTACATCATCGAAATAAACATTTTTGAAATCATATCTAAATGACGCTATTCCAGTTGATATACCAGACCATACAAAATGTTCTTTTCTATAGTATTTAGAAGCTCCAACCCCAGCTTTTGGTTCTTTTTTTAAAGCTTCTCCATCATTTTCCCACATAATCAAAAATTGAGAATTACCATACCAGCGTCTAAATAATCCACCTTTAGAATATGGATTCCATTTTTTAGGTATTAATAGCTTATTTACTTCGTACCATAAACGTAAATATTTATCATTATTACCTGTAAAAACACCTTTGCATACTTTTAAAACAACACTTTCAACATTTTTTCCTTTAAAACAAGAAATCAAATTGTCCTTTGCCCAATACGCCACTGGACTTCCTGGAATCTTTGTAAAATTATCTTGTACAGCCACATAACGTTTCTCGCCTGCAAGATACAACTCCTCTTTTCCCTTCTGTGTCGTTGGTTCAATCAATCTGCAATAAGTTCCTTTATAATTTTCCAGATGACTTTTTCGCATTACAAAACTGGTGGTCTGCACTACTTCTCCGCCAATTTCTTCAAATGCTCTTGCCCCTAAATGTGCCATATTTACAGTATCTACCATTTGCAATTTCGCACGCAACTTTTCATAACTAGACAAAAACATCCATGCATGTTGTGTAATCATTGCCTGATATCTATTTTCTTTTAACATTTTTCCACAGCGTTCAATAAACACAGCAAACAAATCACTTTTACTATCAGGATAGTTCTTTTTTACAAATTCACTTAATTTTGTATTCCCACTTGAAATTCCCATATACGGCGGATTTGTGACTACCACTTCATATTTTCTTGCCATTGTTTCACCAATGGCAATTAGTGTTTGCAATCTCTCTTTTGTCTTTTCTAATCCCATGGTATCTAATGATAACTGTCCTGTAACATTATCACTCTCCACAAATGTGCGAAGTAATTCCCAATTATAATTCTCTACATTCAAGATAGATCCATACTCTTTAGCATCTTTAAATGTATCAAGTAACTGCTCTATCTGGTTCAAAGCGTCATTTTTCTCTACCTCATTCAAACCACTCCCAAAATATACAAGCTCATTTCTATTGATAGTATTACTCTCCTGTATAGAATACACATGACAAGGTGTCTTTGATGAGAGAATCCGTCGATTATATTGCCTTGCTTTCATCATAATGGCAAAGTACGCCATCTGATATGCTCTATCATCAATATCTAAACCATAGAGATTTTTTTCAAGAATACTTCTTGCAGCATCTCTTTGAGAATATCCAACCGACTCATAAATCTGCATCAACACTTCAAAAGCATAGACAAGAACATGTCCACTACCCATACAGGGGTCAATAAAATGCAAGTCTTCCGGGTTTAGCTTTGCATACTCTCTATGTATTGTATCAAGTTTTGTTTGAACCGCTGATTCTTGTTCCGCCTCCTCCAAATAATATTTCCATTTGGATTGCAACAGCTCATTTGGGTGTCCCTCCACCCACAAGCGACCAAGACTGTTTTCCACCATGTATCGAACAATCCAATCTGGCGTAAAGAGTTGTGTCACAGCAGGAATTTCCTCTTTTGTAATTTTTCCGTGTTTTGCAAAGGCTTCATTTTTGGGCTCTGTATTATAATATTGATACAGCCAACCAATAATCTCTACTTGGCCACCTTTCTCAATATTGAAATCATCTTCCGAGATATCATTTATCAAATGACAGACAACCCCGTCTTTGTCAATTACAGAGATATTTAACAAAAGTTCTGTATAATCTGCTGTCTTTTCAAACAATGCTGGAAGAATTTCGTTCAATGCATTACATTGTTTGATAAATAGTAAGCGAAAACAGTCATCTAAGTTATTTTCATTCTTTAATCGAATAATTTCTTGTTTCTCTTTCTCTGTAAAAGATAACTCTGCATCAAATGGAAATGTCACCAAATCAGGCTCCATCTTGCCACTATCAGATGACAATACACGAATATGTGACGGAAGATAGTCATTAATCTCCATAAATCGCACTGCAATTAGACGATTAAACCATGTATATGCCACTTCTTCTATAATATATTTATACGCTGTCTGATAGTTTGTCTCTTTTGCTTTCTGATTGATAATCTCTACAAGACTTCTGCGCTGTCTGATTGCTTCCCCTGTAATCACATATGGTTTTGTCGTTCCAATATTATAAAATTCTGTTTCTTTTGTTGACTGTGGTAATGCAGCGTGTATCTCCCTGGATGTAATTCCCATAAGTCCTGCTTTATATTGGATATCTGCAATCAACTTGTTTCTTGCCCAGATTGCAAAATTCTTAATTGCTGTTTTATTCATACGAACTCCCATCTGCCCGCTTTGGCGGACGTACTAAGAACCACTCTTATATCTATATTTCAGATTATCAAGAATCCCTTCAAAATCATATGAATCCACCAAAAACAGTTCTAATTTGTCAAATATAGCACAAATCCCATGCTCAATCGACAGCCTGTTATGTTGGTAAAAAGTTAATCCTAAATACACTTTGTCTTTAAAACTTTTTACATCAATACAAGGCGTCATTCCCAAATATGGGTGCATTTCCTCTTTTGTTGCAAACATAATTCGCTCAGATTCACCTGTTTCTTCATTCCAGACATCTAGTAATGGATTTTCACTATATTCCTCGAATAAATTTTCTAAAAGTTTGTCATATAGCTCCTGAAAATGTTGTTTTATAAAATCCAGCTCACCATAAAAATTTTCTGAGCCTTTTTGATGTAACCAATACCGTGCCTTCATCTCAACTGTACCATACAGCTTAGCTGACCATTTTACTTGAATAAACCCCATATCTTCTCTTTCGTCCAATTCCATACGGCTTACCTCTTTTCTATTAATAGAATGCAAAGATATCTTAAATGCACTCAATCCATGACACGCCATTAAATGTATTCCATGCCACAGTAGACCACTGATATTCTATTTTTAAGAAAATATTATCATAACAAGAATCTCTGTCAAAAATCAGGAACAGCTCTGCATAATAGCCATCTGATTTTCTGCACTCCTGCTCATACTCTAAAAATTCCAGTCCATAATAATCGAGTTCTTGAATAGCTTCCACGCTGCGAACATTCTTATTATCTTTTATAGCTAATGTGCACTCTATAATTTTAGGTTGAAACAATTTGATTCTTCCTGTTCCTGATTGATACGCCTGCGAAAATGGATTTTGTGGATGTTCTCGTAAAATCTCCATCCATTCCATCTCAAAAATCAGACAATTCTCTGCATAGTACATATGTGCACAATCACAATCATGCAGATAGACATATTGCAAAGTGTTTTTACTAATATAGGTATACTCTTTTCTCATTTATTCTCACTTTCTCCCAATCGAATAGGGAAAATTTTTTCCCTTATTCACGCGCTGGACACGGGGCGCTTTTGCCGCATATTTTCTTTCCGCGTCCATGTGCATAAAAAACATTCCAATATACTCCCTCAATTGCAATATATCAGATGTGAAATGGCTCCCGCCTCTATAGGCAGTGTAGGCAGTGCGCAACTTATTTGTATTAGTGGCAAGATTCAATCCCCTATCTAATATGTCTCTGGCAGATTGCAAAAGAATGTAGCATGTTGTGCATGACGCGCGCTTCGCAGCAGGATTGTTGATAGCATTCTTGAAATAATCATATAAATAAGACTTCTTTGTCTTGCTACCTTATTAATACTATACAGGAAAACATATGCCAACACAATGACGGAAATAATATTTACTTCTCTGTTAAATATAAAGGTTACAATTCACACAAAATCATTATAAATGAATCCGAAATCTGGCGTAGGTGTGGATTGTAACATATAAAAATACCAATGCGTCTTATAGACGCATTGGTAAAGGCGCATGGAACCAGCCGCTTTTCTGGTCAATGTCATAAAGTCCTTCATATCCATATTTATGAATTAGATAATCCCATCCTGATTTTGTAATGTACGCTTCAAGTATTTGACAGTAATCAAACAGTTCTTCTACCTTGGAAACCGGAGACAAATCTTCTTTTATGTACTCCCTAAAATTTTGATTTTGCACAAAAGGATAGTGATAAAATGCCAACATAATGCAACCTCTTTATAAATTATTCTCTCTCTAAAATTCCACATTTACCACATCATTTGCATCCAGTTCTGCAAGCAGTGACACCTTTAATTGCTCTATGTATTTCTCAACATCCGCTGCGCTTTCTATGCGCCATGATGCAGTATGCGTCACATTTTTCATGGTGATATTCTTGGTTTTTTTAACAGGTACTTTTACAGTGATATCAATGGTTTTACTATTTGGATTCTTTTTCTTTTCTTCCTCCTCTGCCTTTCTCCTTGCAATTCTGGCATCCATCGCATCCATTTCATTCAATAGACGAATTTTTAATGCCTCCGCTTTATCCGCATAACTTCTCAAACTAGAGACATTATTGCACTTTTCTGCTCCGCTGCTAATCTCAAGGAACAATTCCATATATTTTGGTTTCTTTTCTACCACATACTCTTTTGTGTCGACAATTTCTACCACTCTGTCTTTTGCGGCTTCAATCGACTGCATTACTGGTGCTGATGCGGCTTCTAATACTTTTGAATACGCATCCATAAACTTCTTGCGAAGCTCGGGAAGCTGTGGAATATCTCTATACGGCATATCTTTTTTGACAATTGCACTCATCTGCACAACAATTTTTTCAAGTTCTTCCTCTACAATATATGTCTTGCTGTCATCATAAATTGCAAGCATATCGAGCGCTCTCATAAAAATCTGCTGCTGTTCTCCACCAAAAAAGGTCTTGACAGGCTCATAGTCCTCTGCGTAGTCTATAAAATCATCTTGATGCTTGGAAACATACGCATAAAACTCTTTTGGGTCAGAAATTTGTATCACAGAAAACAACAATTTTTTGCCTTCGGTAATTACTTTTTTTCCTGGATATGCATAATGCTGATAATTGATTTCCAGCCTCTCCATTTCCTCTATTCGCCTTTGTGAATAGCTCTGAAAATTGCGCATATTAGTGTCTTCGTCTTCTGATGCTACAGATGTTCCAAACAGTTCTTTTACAACTTTTTGCACCACCTTCTTATCCTTTTCAGATACATGGATTCTCACTTCCATTAAAAGCTTATCTACATACTGTTTTTTTGTAATATAATCTGCAATTTCATCGCCAGATTTATTCATTCGCGTTACAACTGCCCCATTCACTGTAAAAGTCAAGTCACCACGCCAAAATAATCTTGCAACCAACCAATAAATATCATCTTCAGAAAAACCATAAGGTGCACTCATAAAGCGGTCTTTTATTGTTTTCATAGAAGTTTTAATATGGATGTCGGTATTGCCTTTCATATAATTTAATACATCATCAAGCGCATGAATGTTTGGCTCTATCTCGCCCTCAAGACGCAAACGAACCTGATTGTTTGTTTGAAGCATCTTGCGAATAGCCCCCTCATCCATTGCGACATTAATATAAGATAGTTTGTGATAAACTGTCTCAACAAGACGGCCAATCGCTTCGTTGATGCGCCCTGTCACTTCTTTTGCAGATAAATGCGCCACATCACCATTCACATAGATTGTTGCTTCCCGCAATCCTTCTGTTAGATAAAGTTTTGCATTCGCATTGCGCTCCCGCATTTCCACACGCTTTGCTTCTTTGATTGTCTCATACTTTATAAGCTGTGATGATGTATTTAGCCGCAAAAACTTCTCAATCTTTAAGCAAGTCATCAATTCATCAAGAAATGCGGAATCATTTGGCAAAAGTACAATTACTTCTTTTCCTGTCCCTGACATCATACGAAGCGTTGCATCATCATTTCCACCTTCATACCATGGAGTCAAGATACGTACCCCCACATCATAATTCTGATTGTATTTATAAGGTTTATCATCTACTGTCTGATTCAACGCAAATGTATATCGACCATGAAATGCAGGATTGCCAGCGGGCGCAGGATAACGATACCGTTTCTCAATAAAGATATCTTCAAAAATCATTTCAGATACTTTGCCAATAACTTCTGACATCTGCACATTCTGACTATCAATCTCACGATTAATTTCTTGTTCTTCATTTGTCAGAAACACATAAATGCCACCATTTTTTTGAATCAGCATCTGCTGCTGAAGTATTTTTAATGCTGCCTCAACTTCATTTTTCAAGACAATGCGGTCATTATCAATATTACAAATCATAAGACTTGTAATATTATCCACGTTGGCCTCAATCTCAAGTATGTATTTAATCATAAAAAGCGTTTTCAGTACATTGATAGCAAATACATTGGAAGTTTGTTTTTCGGGGTTAATCTTACTATTATCATAAGCGCGAATAATAACACCTCTATGACTGTGATCAAGGAAGTTCTCCAAAGCATCATAGAACCGATGAAAGGGTACAATTGCGCCCGCCGACTCTCGCATAATCTGAACTGCCGACTCTTTAAAAAGCGCAAGCATAGAGCGTTCGCCTTCCGATAAATGCTTGCCAGATGCGCCATGTGTACGAATGGAAGTCAACACACTTGCAAGAAGCTGAAACTGATATGGTACAAATGGATAGCATAATGCAAAATCATTTTCATCGGTGTAAAGTTTCTTCTCCACACCATCATTAAATACAACTAGATTCTTAATAATCGTTACTTTCTGTTCATAAAGAAGCCGCAAAGTCTGGGCACCAATATCATTCTTCTCCAATACTCGTTTCTTAATTACTTCATCTACATTTGCAGAAGAAAGTGCCAGCCTTGTCGCAAATCGTCCTTGGATTTTAGAAAAGTCATTGCCCTTGACTTTCATAATGGAATCCACATCCTGTTGGCTTGTCACTACAACCCATGCTTTCCCTTTACATTCCTTGGAAAGTTCCTCTCTCACTGTCTGAAGGTTTAGCATTAAATTAGAATCATCACCAATGTATTGTCCAACTTCATCCACCATAAACACAACATGATGATTATTCCCTCTTTTCTCTATATAAGACTTTACACGTCTTGCAAAATCCTCAATACTAATGCGATAGGTCTCTGTCGCCCTTTCGCACCAATTTCTTGCAGCTGCCTCACTCATAAAATCAATCTTTACAAGTGCTTCTACCACATCATCTTGAATAAAATCAAACTTATGGCGTGACTTTTCCCATTCAGAACCATATTCATTCGCAAATACTTCTTTAAATAGCTCATATTTATCTACTTCCATAAGCTGACTTTCTAAATCTGCAAGATGGGGCAAATTACCACAAAGTCCTCTCATCTCGTTAAACACTTTTAGAAACACATTGACAATTGCATCCTTATTCTGTTTGCTGTTGCTATCGCTTTTTGAATCAATGTTAAAAAGTACCACATCCGTTGGCGTATTCGCTGCTAATTTCATATTGTCCAACACTGTCTGATTCAATATTTTATGGTCTTGTTCAAAAAAATCAATTGCCCTTTTTCCATTAATTTCTTTATTGTCAAGAATATAGGACAATATTTTTAAAAAGTGAGATTTACCACTTCCAAAAAAACCAGAAATCCACACTCCAATTTCATTTGTATTGCCCACAATCCCTTTCTGATACGCTTCAAAAAAATCTGCAAAATGCTTCTGTAATTCTCTAGTTACTACATATTCTTCAAGCTCTTGTACAATTCCTGTCTCCTCGCCTTGACCTACAATAATAACGCCCTGAATCTCTCGGTCTATCGGTTTGGCAAACATATCTTTTATCTGCATCCGAATCCTCCATTCTCACTATTCTACAATTAAACCAGCCGAAAAGCTCTATAATAATTATCATCTTTTATCTCATTGAACAAAATTAATTCCTGCTCGTTATAATTTCCTGGAAAAAACATTACCACAGGGACACGCACAAATGCTTGATGCAAGTTATTGAGCACTTTATGAGAGCGCAAAATAGGAAAGCATTTTCCAACTCCCGTCAGAAAAACTACTGCATTCTCGGGCGTATTTTCTTTGATATGCTGTACAATATAACTGTCATCATCATTTATCTTCATCGCATTGCTAACTGCCTTTGTAATGCGCTCTATGCCCTTTTTCTTTTCAAACTGATAGCAGTTCTCCATAAAATCATTTTCTTTAAGAAAGTCAATGATAATATCATACAAATCAAAGACAACTAACGCAAATTCCTCCCCGCCTTTGGAATTTCTATTTTGCATAGATTGAATGCGTGCACGAACTTCTAGCTCTCTCTCTGGTGGATAATCAAATATCCAATAATTTACCTCATTTGCCCGACCGTTATTTTGCCGAAAGGAAGGTTTATAAACCACTTCCTCCATCTTGTCAAGACGTTCACTAAAATCTATCATTTTATTATCCTGACGGCTTATAAGCCGTTTCACTCCTTTCCTTGTTATCCTTTAGAAACTGTAAAAATTCTTTTCATAATTATAGACACACGCTACCGAACTCCCTCCAACGCCTTGACAACTTGTCCGTATCCATAATCTTCTAACCAATGCTTTAATGTTGGGTCAAGAATTGGTTTTAATATCTGACGCTCTGTCATTCTTGTCTTATCATCAAGAATACCCGCTTCATAAAGCTGTGCCTTATAGCTTCTGCCAAGCCTTTGTAGTGTCTGTTCTGTCCACTTCGCCACAACTTCATCCTGCGCCTGCTTATTCTTAAAAAAGATACGAATATCTGCATCTGCAAGCACACTTGTTCCAATAATCATTTTTTCTCTGACAACCTCATACATAAAATCAAAAAATAAAGTATCGTGAACAAAACTTCCTGTCAATGCATACAATTTTTGCGTTGCTATATCACTTTCCATAAAAAGCGCATAAAAACTTGAATCAAGATTTTTGATTCGCGCAGTTAAAGTAGACTGAATTATTGTCGCCCTTGCTGGTGTCGACGCGCCAAATATATTTTGCTCGATGCTAAGTGCTTTTATTTCATCAAATGTTCTTCCTTGTGCCAACAGTTGAACTTCCTTGCGAAATTCCATAAACCACAAGGAGAATTTTACAGCTTTCGCACTATATTTATTCCTTTTCAATCAACCATTCCTCATCTTTCTTTGGACTTATTTGTTCACCCTTTAATTTTAAGTATACAATAAATTAGCCTATTCATATCATAAAAGTATATCATAAGTAAACGTTTCAATAAAGTAAAAAAACAAGGATGAACTTCCTATTCACCCTTGTTTTTATCGCAATTCAACTTCATTCTAGTAGCAAATAAAAATCTATACAAAAATTACAATGCGAGCAAATTTGTTATAAAAATAGATTTTTACTTGCTTCTGTTTATTTTTAAAGCACAAAATACTTTATGTAAAATTCTGTTGTTATTTTTTATGCAAACGGATTCTCTGTTGGATATGGCAAAGACTTTGGCTGGTTGTAATTTAAGTCTTCAACAGGTACGCCGATATACTTAAATACTTCAAACAATGCCTTTCCAAAGTGTCCGAATGCCACCGCTCCATGATGTGGATAATTCTTCTCAAGTAACACATGACGATAGAAACGCTGCATCTCAGGAATCGCAAACACGCCAATTCCTCCAAACGATTTTGTAGCTACTGGAAGAACTTCGCCCTGTGCAATGTATGCGCGCAGCTTACAGTCCGCTGTAGATTGCAAACGATAAAATGTAATATCTCCCGGAATAATATCGCCCTCAAGAGTACCCTGTGTAACTTCTTCTGGAAGTGTCCTTGCCATAATCATTTGATACTTCATGCTGCAAGAGCTCAACTTCTTGGTATTTGTATTTCCACAGTGGAAGCCCATAAATGTATCGTTGTGTGTATAATGAAACTTGTCCTTAATTGACTCATTGTACATATCTGCCGGAACAGTATTGTTGATATCAAGCAGCGTAACTGCATCTTGGCTTACACAGGTACCAATAAACTCACTTAAGCATCCATAAATATCAACCTCACAAGATACAGGAATACCCATACCTGTCAGGCGGCTATTTACATAGCAAGGAACAAAACCAAACTGTGTCTGGAACGCAGGCCAGCATTTTCCAGCGATTGCAACATATTTGCGATATCCTTTGTGCGATTCCACCCAGTCAAGCAAAGTCAACTCATACTGTGCAAGTTTTGGAAGAACTTCTGGTTTCATATTGCCCTCGCCAAGCTCGTCTTCCATCTCTTTTACCTTCGCTGGGATTCTCTCGTCGCCATCATGTTTCTTGAATGCTTCAAAAAGGTCAAGTTCGGAGTTTTCTTCAATCTCAACACCTAAGTTGTAAAGCTGTTTAATTGGCGCGTTACATGCAAGGAAATTGAGTGGTCTAGGGCCAAAGGAGATAATCTTCAAATCATTTAACCCAACAATCGCTCTTGCAATTGGCATAAACTCATGAATCATATCCGCACATTCCTCTGCTGTTCCCACTGGATACTCAGGAATATATGCCTTAATATTGCGAAGCTTCAGATTATAGCTTGCGTTCAACATGCCACAGTATGCGTCGCCACGTCCACCCACAAGGTCATTTTGTGTTTCCTCTGCCGCTGCAATAAACATAGAAGGACCATCAAAATGCTTTGCAAGCAAAGTCTCTGAAATTTCAGGTCCAAAGTTTCCAAGATATACGCAAAGTGCATTGCAACCTTCCTTCTTGATATCTTCAAGCGCTTGCACCATATGAATCTCACTCTCAACGATACAAACAGGGCACTCATAGATGCCTTCCATACCATACTTATCTGCATACGCTTTTACTAATGCCTTTCTTCTGTTCACAGACAAACTTTCTGGAAAACAGTCACGGCTCACTGCTACAATACCTACTTTTACTTGTGGTAAATTGTTCATTTTGAAATCCTCCTTATTTTATATCTAGCCTATCGAAACCTCTTTTTCTTCTATATACTTTTAAAAGTTCCCATAGTCTATAATTCAGCATATTAAGTTGAAACATTGCGGCATCTTTGCACTATTACTCACTTTGAAAGTCAGACCGTTCATCGCTATTGTCAAATCACTGCCCTCGCTATATTGTGCTCGTGCACGCTTATCAACTAATTTTATGATAGTGTGTATTCCTTCAAAAATCAAGTGGAACTTTCAC
>BLMC01000038.1 GCA_011959805.1 Lachnospiraceae bacterium
ATTTGTATGCCCGCAAAGGCGGGCAGATGGGAGTTCGTGTGTAAAGAATTGGGGATAAGGAAGATGGAGGTTGCATTATGGTAGAACACATAAAGGATTGTGAAAGTATTCACTTATTTCGGAATATTAGCAAAAATGAAATTGAAAAGATGTTTCGGTGTTCCAAGACTGTAGAGCGCTTTTTTGAGGATGGAGACTATATCTTTCGGCAAGGAGAGACCCCTAAAAATCTATTTTTGGTGTTAAATGGAACGGTAATGATATGTAAAGACTTTGCGTCGGGAAAACGAGACGTACTATTTATGGTAGGGAAAGGTGATGTTTTTGGGGAAATGTTTCTCTTTGCAGATACCAAGGCATATTGGTATGATGCCATTGCGCAGGAAAGGGTGCAGGTACTCGAGATTCCGTGGGAATTTTTTTACTGTTTTTGCAGCAATGCTTGTGAGCACCATCGCTTGATTACCCGAAATATGCTAGAGATTCAATCGGAAAAAAATTTTAAAATGACCAGAAAGTTACATTTATTATCGGGAACAACATTGCGTGAGCGCATTGTCTTATGGTTGATGGAACAAGCTGTTGAGAGTGATATGGTGAAACTTAGCATGAATCGGGAGGAGTTGGCAGATTATCTTGGCACAACTAGGCCATCATTGTCAAGGGAACTTATGAAAATGCAACAAGAACATCTGATTGAGACAGAGAAGAATATAATTAAAATTGTAAATCGTGGTGCATTGGAAACATTGTATTAAGAAAAAAACATAAAAAATTAAAAACTGTAACAATTGTTACAGATATTTCTCCAAGAATTCAATATACTAAAATTATCATAAAACACAAAACAAGAACGATTAGATTATTTTTATAAAAGGAGGAATTATCATGACAGATAACGCACAGGTAAGTAATTTGGTAAATCTTTTGGATGGATATGCAACAAAGGGTGGACATCATCTCAATGTAAATGTGCTAAACAGAGATACTTTGCTGGACGCACAGAAGCATCCTGAGAATTATCCACAGCTTACAATTAGAGTTTCCGGTTATGCTGTAAACTTTATTAAGCTGACACCAGAACAGCAGGCAGATGTAATTTCAAGAACATTCCATGAGGCGATTTAAACTAACTTTATAATTCCATTAAAACAAAGAGCGTCATCCACAGAAGGGTGGCGCTTTTTGTTTTAATGCACATGGGCATCCAAAGAGATTGTCAGTAAAAAACTGATGGGTACTCAGCGCGGCAAATAGCGAAAGCTTTTCCTATTTGATTACACATGAGGATATAAAGGAAGATTGTCAGTGAAACTGCTGGCGTTGTTATATTAAGCAAAAGAGTATTTAGAAAAGAATAGACAGAAAATCAAAATAAAGGTAAAATGGTAATATCGAAATACAAAAGGAGCGTGGCACAAATGCATTTTGAACTTAGTATTGGTATTATATGGATGCTAATTTCCCTCACAGGTGTTTTTATACCGTTAATTGGAATTTTTGTGTTGATGGGAAAAGAACAGAGTAAATCTTCCATGAATTTGATGATTGCCAACATCGGTTGTCTTATTATGAATGGAGCTTATTTTCTATTACTTCGTACTGACAGGACTGCAGATGCGACAATGGCATTGAAGATGGAGTATCTTGGAAACTTTTTGTTTTATTTTTTCTTTATCAAATTTATTCTTTCCTATATGCAGATTGATGTGCGACATAAGTGGGTTAGAATCTTTACACATTTGTGGATGTTGTTTGAAGTGGCAGTGATAGCAGTTGTGTGGGATGATACCCGACGGGAAGAAATGTTTGCACACCATGACCTTGAAGTGGAATCCCAATACGGCTATCACTTTTTTAATATGCAAGGAGGAATTATATACAAGGTTCGATATGGATTTTTGTTAGGGGTTTTACTTTGCCTAATTGCATATATGATTATTAAGAGGGTACATATTAGAAAACAAGGCGGAGATGAGAAACATAATTTGTCACATTTGATTGTGGCGAAATTTGTTATTATTATACCGCTCATTATGGAGATTGTGTTCCAGTTTAGTTTTGAGTTTGTGCCAGTTTTTTCTTCTGTAGCGGTGTTACTAATCATTTTAAGTGTGGTCGAGGGAGATATTTTTAGCGTTCTTGATATTGGTCGAGGTTGGGTAATTGAAAATTTTGAGGCAGTATTTATTATCGCTGACAGTACATATGGTTATCTTGATTCCAATATCTATGCCAAACAACAGTTTGAGGAACTTGAAGACATTCATAAAGGAGAAAAGTTTTCTTTGCAATTAAGGGAGTTGTTTTTGACAGAAGAGACGCAGATTGTAATTGGAGACAAACATTATGAACGCTTTTTAAAAGAGTTAGTTGTGAAGGATAAGGTTAGAGGCTATTGCCTGATGTTGCTGGATGTGACAAGAAATTTTAATATGATGGAGGCGCTAAAGGAGGCGAAATATCGCGCGGAGGAAGCAAATGAGTCAAAATCAAATTTCCTTTCCAATATGTCACATGAAATTCGCACGCCTATGAATGCGATTGTGGGAATGACAGAAATTCTACTGCGCAGTGACTTGTCAGATCAAGACAGAGGATATTTGATGAATATCAAAAATTCGGGGGCTTCTCTGCTTACAATTATCAATGATATTCTTGACTTTTCAAAGATAGAGTCTGGAAGATTAGAGATTATAGAAGAGGAATATGAGCCAATGTCTATGCTTAGTGATCTAAGCATGATTTTTCTCAATCGAATTGGAGATAAACCTGTAGAACTGATATTTGATATTGATAAAAATCTTCCCAATAAAATATATGGGGATTCTCTTCGTATTCGCCAAGTTATTATCAATATTGCAAACAATGCGATTAAATTTACAGAACAAGGATTTGTGAAACTTGCAATTAAAATGTCTCAGATGATGGAGCCAGATATGGTGAATCTGGAAATCTCCATTGAAGACTCTGGTCAAGGAATCAAGCCAGAGGATTTAGATAAATTGTTTGGTTCCTTTCAACAAGTGGACACAAAAAAGAATAGAAACAAGGAAGGGACAGGGCTTGGACTTGCTATTTCCAAACAGCTTGTAGAAAATATGGGTGGACAGATTGGTGTGCGCAGCGAGTATGGAAAAGGAAGTGAATTTTATTTTAATATACCACAGCGCGCGATTGGGGACCAAGTTGCAGCGATGGTGAAAGAAGAGGCCATCCTTCATGAACCGATAGTGGTGAGTGGTCATATGAATGACAAACAAATATTAGAACAGCTTAAAAAGCTGACAGAAGAGTATGGACTTCGATATGTGGATTGCTACGAGGCACAAAAGAATAAAATGAAGGTTGATTTTTTCTTTGTGGATGAATTAGTTTACAGAGGACTTAAGAATAGTATTGAAGAGTATTTTGTCTCAACAGGAACAGAACTTTGTGTATTGCAGAATCCTATGCGGGAAGCAGTGTGGGATGAACAGGCGACAGTAGTCAACAAGCCATTATATACGCTTAATTTTTGTCAGGTGATTAATCATGAAATGACTGCGGCATTTGTTGAGACTGATAATGTGATGAACTTTATTGCACCGCAGGCACAGATTTTAATCGTGGATGACAACAAGATGAATCTCAAGGTTGCAAGAGGGCTGCTACAGCCACTTCAAATGAAGATTGATACAGCAAGTTCCGGGAAAACAGCGATTGAAATGGTTCAATTAAAGAAGTATCATATTGTCTTTATGGACCATATGATGCCGGTGATGGATGGTGTGGAAACGACACAGAAGATTCGAGAGCTAGAGGATGATTATATACAGAATATGCCAATTATCGCTTTGACAGCAAATGCAGTAATGGGGGCGAGAGAAATTTTTAAGCAAGCGGGAATGAACGATTTTGTTCCAAAACCAATTGAGCTAAAAAATATTTGTAGCAAAATTCGGACATGGCTTCCGAAAGAATTGATACAGAAAATGTCGTCGCCTGTCCTAACAAAGGAACACGCTTCTGTACAGGAACTTCCTGCTATTGAGGGGCTAAATGTCGCAGAGGGAATTAAAAATTCTGGAAGTTTGGAACTGTTTACAAATTTGTTGGGAGACTTTTATAAGTTAATTGACTTGAAGTCGACAAAAATTGAAAAATGTCTTGCAGACGGGATGATTCGAGATTATACTATAGAGGTACATGCGCTGAAAAATACGGCGCGTATGATTGGTGCGATGGAATTATCAGAATTATTTTATAAGATGGAACAGTGTGGCAATGCGGAGGATATGGAGACAATCACCAAAGAAAATCCAGCGATTATGGAACTATACAGAAGCTACAAACCAATCTTAGAACCATATGGCAAGGCTAATGAACAGGACAAGAAAGAGGTTCCTAAGGATGAGATTGTCAGGGTACTTGACAAGTTAAACTCTGCGATGGACAATTTTGATTTGGATGGAGCGGATGCTGCACTTGTAGAATTGGAAGAATATCGTTTGCCAGAAACATTAAGCTCCTATATGGAAGAGTTGCGTGCTTATGTGGCCGATGTAGCAATGGAAGAAGTCATGAACACAGGAAAAAGAATGATTGAATTACTAGAAAGATCTGCGGAATAAAGTAAAGGGGATAGTATTATGCAAAATGTATTGATTGTATCGGAGGTACAAAGTTACCTGATTGTTTCACTTCAGGAGAAGTTGGCAGAAGTGGATTGCAAAGTAATGAATATACAGGCAAATCCAGATTTGCTCAGTAAGATAAAAGAAGAATTGGATATGATCTTTATTTTTGGCACTGAAGACTTGCTAAATCAGCGTCAGGGACTTACCTATCTCAAAGATAAAGCATTGGAGGATGACGTGCCTATATTTGTTTCAGGAGATCCACAGGAATTATTGGAGATTCAAAAGGATATTCCGCTGCATTTAATTCAAAAGGAATTTCCGCGTCCGATTAATGTCGGTGAGGTTGCTGAAGCGATTGATTCCTATTTAAAAACCTTTGGTAAACAGAACAAAAAGAAAATTTTGGTAGTGGATGATTCTGGAGCAATGCTTAGAAATGTAAAGGGTTGGTTGGAGGATAAATACCAAGTAATTTTGGCAAATTCTGGTGCCATGGCAATTAAATATCTGTCGACAAATAGGCCAGATTTAGTATTGCTTGACTACGAGATGCCCATTGTAGACGGGAAACAGGTGCTTGGAATGATTCGGAGTGAGAGTGAATTTTCGGATATTCCTGTGATTTTCCTTACCAGCAAAGGAGATAAGGAGAGTGTAATGCAAGTTATGGAATTGAAACCTGATGGATATCTTTTAAAAACAATGCCACCTGAACAGATTAAACAATCCGTTGATACATTCTTTGAAAAGAAAAAGGCGCTCCGCCATTGAGCGGAGCAGTTTTTATGCGCAGATACGTGTAGAGGAAATAAGCCGCTAAAGCGGCGCACGAGTAGAGAGAAGATAAACCTTCCCTACTTGATTGCATGCAAGTGCAAATTTGTTTTGGGAGAATCAAGGTGGCGGTAAAAATTTATCACAAAGAGATACGAACAATTTTATTGGGGAACACAGAAATTAATTATGAACTTGCTAGAAAATCGGTAAAAAACATTAATCTGCGAATGAATGCAACTGGACAGATAAAAGTTTCGGCTTCCCAGAAAGTACCAATAAGTTGTATCGAAGGATTTTTGCGGGAAAAACAACACGCTATTCTTACAGCAGTTCAACAGGCGCAGATACAATGTGTGCAAAAACAAGAGCAGAGCAAACGAGCATTTGTGGATGGAGAATCGCTTCTATTATTGGGGAGACAATTTATAATTAAAGTGATAATAAGTCAGCAGGAATGTGTATATCCTGAAAATGGTTATTTATATTTTCATATAAAAAATCCTAAGGATACACGGCGTAGAGAATTATTATATGCAAAATGGTTAAAGTCTTATCAACAACAAGTATATAAGGACATAGCCCATCAAGTGCATCAAATTTTTGTGCAGTATGGAGTGGATTTTCCAGAGATTAAAGTGCGCAAAATGACTTCAAGATGGGGTTCTTGTTGTCCTAAGAAGGGGATAATCACTATGAATAGTTGCTTGATTGAGACACCTATCTGCTGTATTGAGTATGTGATGATGCATGAATTTTGCCACTTTATTCATCCTGATCATTCCAAGGCATTTTATACGTTGATGACAAAGTTTATGCCTGATTGGAAAGAGAGAAAACGTACCCTTAATGCGATTACAGATTGGAATTAAAAGGGGATAGGAGCAGTGTGGATTATGAAAAAAGATAATCAGATATCGTTTGCTTATGAACATGTCACACATACATTTGGCCCAGTGTATGATGAACATTCAGAACTATTGATTTTAGGTTCTATGCCATCTATAAAATCGCGGGAACAACAATTTTATTATGGTCATGCGCAAAACCGTTTTTGGAAGGTACTTGCTCAGATATTTGACGAAACAATACCGCAGGAGATTGAGAAGAAACGTGTCTTTTTGTTACGAAATAAAATTGCGCTGTGGGATGTGATTGCCTCTTGTGATATTGTAGGTTCTTCGGACAGTAGTATTAAGAATGTCAAAGAAAATGATATGCGTGTTATATTGGATAATGCAAATATTCAGGCAATTTTTTTAAATGGTGGGAAGGCATATGAACTTTTCATGAAATACTGTCAACATTATATACAAAAGGATGCGCTAAAGCTTGTAAAGTTGCCCTCCACAAGTCCAGCTAATGCACTTTGGTCGTTAGAGCGGCTTACAGATGCTTGGAAAAAGGAATGGATGCAATTTTTGTAAGGAGATGTACAGCGATGCAGAACGATCAGCAGAAGAAATATCGTACAAGGCATAAAGATGCCATTGTAAGTTATCTGGAACAACATAGCGAACACAGTTTTAGTGCTTATGATGTCAATGAATATATGCAGGAGAACGGCATTCAAGTCAATTTGACAACAATTTATAGAAATTTGGATAAACTTATAGAGAACGGCGCAATTATGAAATATAAAACAGCGGAAGATGAGTGTTGTCGCTATCAGTGTGTCAAGCCCCATGCGCAATGTTATGAACATATTCATATGCAATGTAAAATTTGTGGAAAGATTTTGCATTTGGAGTGTTGTTTTATGGAAGAGATTACAAAACACTTGTACGAACATCATAAATTTTTGCTGGAATGTGCTGGTTCTGTTCTAATGGGAGTTTGTGAAGAATGCCAGACAAAAGTAGAGAATGAAATATAATGTAAGCACAGAATATAGGAGAAAAGTTGCTATGGAAATGTGGGATATCTATAATGCGGATAAGAAGCGCACAGGACGCACTATGAAAAAAAATGATTGGTGCCTAAAAGAAGGAGAGTATCATTTGACAGTGCTTGGAATTGTGGCTCGGCCAGATGGAAAATTTTTGATTACCAAGAGGGTGATGACAAAAGCATGGGCACCTGGTTGGTGGGAAGTTCCGGGCGGTGCAGTGCAGGCTGGGGAAGATTCAAAAGATGCTGTGTTGCGGGAGATTAGAGAAGAAACAGGATTGGATGTCTCTGATTGGGATGGTGGTTATCTGTTTAGTTACAAGAGAGAAAATCTTAGTGAGGGCGACAATTATTTTGTGGATATTTATCGTTTTGTATCTGATTTTCAGGAATCGGATATTTGTCTTCAGGCAGCGGAAACAGATGGATATCTACTCGCTTCTTGTGAGGAGATTAAAGTGTTTGCAAAGCAGGGAATTTTCTTACATTACGACAGTATAAAAGACGCATTTGATAGAAAAGGAGAATTTTTAGTATGAGGAAAAAAATTTGGAATAGTATAGTTGGTTTCTGTTTTGGAGTGGCATTATTGTTAGTAACACCAGTTGTAGAAGTGAATGCGGCAGAGTATTCTGTGACAGCGGCAGATGCCATTTTGTATACAAATGACAGTACAGTGATTTTGGCAGATGCAGATGACCAAATGATTGTGCTTCCTGAGGTGGCGGCAAATTTGCCGATACAGGTGATAGGAATAACCAGTAACGGATATTTTCAAATCTCTTTGAATGGACAGACATATTTTATTCATGGGATTGGTTTGAGCGCAGCAGACTCAGCGAACCCAGAGCGCCAAATATATGATGTAATTATAGCACAAAAAACAGTTTTTCCAGAAGGAATGCACTGGACAAATGACAACTATTATGGTTGGAAAGGTGGGACTTATACAGGCGGTTTTGGCTGTGCAGGGTTTGCTTTTGCGGTGAGTGATGCGGCGTTTGGTGATACTCAAGCGTTGATTCATAAAGATTACTCTAACATTAGAGTTGGGGACATCCTTCGAGTAGACAACGATACACATTCTGTTATTGTACTTGAAGTTAAAGAAAATTCTGTTATTGTTGCGGAAGGCAACTATAATGCAGCAATTCATTGGGGACGAGAGATTCCCAAAACAGAGATTATTGATTCACATAGTTATATTATGACAAGATATCAATGAGCTTTAAAATACCAAGGATATTCTTAAAAGTGGTATGTGACTAGCTTTGCGGATATAGAACTATAAAATAAATTATAATTTCTATTTACAACCAAATCAATCGTTATTATAGGAGGATTATTGCAATGGAAAAGATAACAAGTTTTACAATTGATCATATTAAATTACAGCCGGGAGTATATGTTTCGCGAAAAGATAAAGTTGGGGAAAGTACAATCACAACGTTTGACCTTAGAATGACTTCACCGAATGAAGAGCCAGTTATGAATACAGCAGAAGTACATACAATTGAGCATTTGGCGGCTACTTTTTTGAGAAATCATAGTGAGTATGGTAGCCGGACAATCTATTTTGGACCTATGGGGTGTCGCACTGGTTTTTATCTGCTGCTTGCAGGAGATTATGAATCAAAAGAGATTGTTCCACTTATGATTGAACTGTACGAGTTTATCAGAGATTATAAAGATGAAGTTCCAGGAGCTAGTCCAAAAGATTGTGGAAATTATCTGGATATGAACTTGGATATGGCAAATTATCTTGCAGAAAGATATCTAAACAATGTGCTGTATCAGATTGATGAGACAAAACTGGTATATCCAAAATAAGTATGAAACATAAAGGAAAAAGGCATATTATATGTGTGGCCGTGTTATGGCAAAAAAATAGAAAAAGAGGTTGTGGAGTATGAGGGTATTAGAAGGTCTAAAACCAGAAAAAGTATTTTATTATTTTGAAGAAATCTGTAATATACCACATGGGTCAGGAAATCTGGATAAAATTAGCAGTTATCTTGCAGATTTTGCCAAAGAAAGAGGATTGTTTCACATTCGGGATGCGAGCAATAATGTGATTATTGTAAAGGAGGCAACTCCAGGATACGAACAAACGGCACCGATTCTTTTGCAGGGACATATGGATATGGTTGCAGTAAAGACAGGTGATTCTAAGATAGATTTAGAAAAAGACGGGCTAAAGTTAGCGGTGGACAATGACTATATTTATGCTGAAGGAACGAGCCTTGGGGGGGATGATGGTATTGCTGTTGCCTATATATTAGCATTGCTTGATGCACAGGACATTGCGCATCCGCGCGTAGAAGCTGTAATAACAACGGATGAGGAAACTGGTATGGAAGGAGCAACTGTGATTGACCTTTCTATGTTAAAAGCAAGAAGAATGCTAAACATTGACTCAGAAGAAGAGGGGATTCTTCTGACAAGCTGTGCAGGTGGCATGAGAACAGACTGCCATATACCTATTCAAAGAGAAAAAGCTTTGTCAGGAGTTTGTTTGGAAATTAGGGCAGGAGGTTTGTTAGGCGGTCATTCTGGTACAGAAATTAACAAAGAACATACCAATGCGATTAAGTTGTTGGGAATAACCTTAAAGCAAATACAACAAAAAGTACCATTTCAGCTTATACAGATTAGTGGTGGAGAGAAAGATAATGCCATACCACGAGAGGCTTGTGCGATTATAAACATAGTAGTAGACGCCAAAGAATGCTTTATCAAAGAATTAAAAAGAATTGAAAATGAGGAACGAAATGAAAAGAAATCCAAGGAAAAAGACTTGTTTCTTAGTGCGACAACAGTAGATGTGTATTCGGAATACATGTTCGATAAAGAGAGCACGCAGCGAATACTATCTTTTCTCACATTGTTACCAAATGGCGTGATGGCGATGAGCGCTGATATCGATGGACTCGTTGAAACTTCATTAAATGTGGGAATTTTAAAAACTTTGGAGACAGAAGTTGTGGCAAGTAGTGCCATCAGAAGCGCAATAGAGACTGCAAAGCATAAGATTTTTCTTGAAGTGGATACTTTGACGAGACTTTTAGGGGGATATACAAAGACGCACGGTGTATATCCGGGCTGGCAGTTTGATCCAGATTCCAAACTAAGAGCAGATATGATGCGAATCTATCAGCAAATGTTTGGGAAGGAGGTAAAGGTGGAGGCACTACATGCCGGGCTTGAATGTGGTATTATGATTGCCAAGATTCCAGGGCTTGACTGTGTGTCTTTTGGCCCTAATATATACGATATTCATACCACAAAAGAGCGATTAAGTATTTCGTCAGCATCAAGAATGTGGGAGTATTTACTTGAGATATTAAAACAAAAATAATAAAAATAGGCTGTAATCATCTATTTATCAAAGGAGAAAAAATGGCAGAAAACTACAGGGAATTTAATCCTGGCAATGATCAGGAAGACAGAGGAACGAAGAACAAAAAACCCATGAGTCCTTGGAAAAACTCTATTGGCAAGATAACGACAGTAGGCGCGATTTTGCTTGTGCTTGCAGTCGTGGTCTTGGAGTCTGTTTATTCTATAGGAGAGCAGGAGCAGGGCGTGGTTACAACATTTGGAAGTGCGAGAAATGTTGTGACATCGGGATTACATTTTAAAGTACCTTTTGTGCAGAGAGTAACAAAGGTAAATACCACGATTTTGGGATTTCCGATTGGATATCGCCCTGATAGTGAGGACAGTGCTAGTCAGGAACAGATCGATGATGAATCGTTGATGATTACTTCTGATTTTAATTTTGTAAATGTGGATTTTTATGTAGAGTACAAAGTGTCTGATCCAATCAAATATTTGTATCATTCGCAGCAACCCAAAGAAATTTTGAAAAATATTGCACAGTCATGCATTCGGAACATTATCAGCAACTATGCTGTGGATGACGTGATTACAACAGGAAAAAGTAAGATACAAGCAGAAATAAAGGATATGATTATCGAGAAGCTAGAAGAGCAAGATATTGGATTGATGCTTGTCAATATCTCAATGCAGGATGCCGAACCACCCACAGAGGCAGTAATCGAGGCATTTAAGGCTGTTGAGACTGCAAAACAAGGTAAGGAGACAGCGATTAATAATGCCAATAAATACAGGAATCAAAAGATTCCCGAGGCGAGTGCTAAGGCAGATCAGATTTTGCAGGCTGCTGAGGCGTCAAAGCAGGAAAGAGTAAATGAAGGGGTCGCACAAGCATCCAGATTTAATGAAATGTATGCTGAGTATCAAAAGAATCCACTTCTTACCAAACAGAGAATGTTTTATGAGGCGATGGAAGATGTGCTTCCAGGGGTTAAGCTTATCATTGATGATGGAAGCGGAAATCTAAATAAAACTTTGTATCTTGATGAACTTCAACTGGAGAATATTACCAATAATAATACATCTTCTCAAGAAACGTCAAATGCGCCGCAAGAGTGATAAAATAAAACATTGTTATATATCTGAAGGGTAGGAGGATGAACATGAAGAAAAAATTAGGAAGTGCATTTGGAGTTATTATTTTGATAGCAGTGCTGATAATTTTGACGAATTCGGCGTTTGTAATTCGAGAAAATCAATATGGCTTAGTGCGAGAGTTTGGAAGGATTGAAAGAGTTTTATCCGATTCGGGTCTTTATTTTAAAATACCATTTATTCAAGAAAAGGATACTGTCACAAAAGAGCTTTTACTTTACGATATTGCAAAGTCAGATGTAATCACGCAGGATAAAAAATCAATGATTGTAGATAGCTTTGTATTGTGGCGTGTTACCGACCCGAAAGTATTTGCACAGACTTTGAATACTTCAGAGCAGAACGCTGAGGGAAGGATTAACGTCGCAGTATATAATTCTATTAAAAATGTAATTAGCAGTATGACACAGTCTGATATTATTGCTGTTAGAGGACAAAAATTGACCAATTTGATTATGGAGAGCGTCACTGGAATTCAGCAATATGGGATAGAAATTACCACGGTGGAAATCAAATTGCTTGACTTGCCAGAGGATAATAAAAATGCTGTGTTTGAACGAATGATTTCCGAACGTGAGAATATTGCAGCAACCTATACTGCGGAAGGAAATTCAGATGCACAGAAAATTAAGAACACTACTGACAAGGAAACAACAGTGATGATTTCCGAGGCAGAAATGAATGCTGAAATCTTAAAGGCAGAGGGTGAAGCTGCTTATATGAGAGAGATTGCCAATGCGTATGACGGAGAGGCGAAGGCGGAATTCTATCGATTTACCAGAAGTCTTGATGCAGTAAAAAATTCGATTCAAGGTGGTAATAAAACAGTTATTTTAGATAAGGATTCACCAATTACGCAGATATTTTATAATTTTTGACAAATACAGGCGCATACCAAAGTTGTCGTATGCGCCTGTACCATGTCAATTTATGCTTCGGATGCAGAATTACCAAGTCTCATATAGAAACATACCAGATAGAGACCACATACGCCTACAAGTGCATAGATGATTCTGGACAACCAAGTCATGCTGCCAAAGATGGCAGCAACAAGATTGAAGTCAAAGAAGCCGATCAATCCCCAGTTAACAGCACCAATAATCGCGATTGTCAGTGCGATACCATCAATAAATTTATTACCCATATTTTCGCCTCCTCGAAAATAGTATTGTCATTTCTATGAAAAGCATACAGGAAAAAACTGTTTTTATTGTTACTTTTTTGAAATGCGGACAAGAAATTCGTATATTTATAAAATTTATTCATAAAATTTATGTAAATAAATTGAAATACGTCGATTAATGTGATATTCTATTAGTGCATGTAATTTTGCATTATTTCAAAACCTGCGTTTTTGACGGATGCAGGTGCAATAGGAGGAGTGCATTATGAGCGTCACTGGTAGTTCAAAACGTAAAAATGTTTCAAAAGATGACTCTGTTGCAGAACATAAGACAGAATCAGGAAATATGGTTTTGGGGCAAATAAAATTAGAGGATTTAGAGCAGGAGAGGTTAGAAGTGAGAAAATCAGTAGAGAAGAAAACAACAACAAAGAAACCAGCGGAAAAGAAATCAGTTACTACAGCGAAGACAACTGCAGATACAAAAGTAGAAGTGACAGAAGTAGAGGCTGTGGAAGCAAAAGCAGAAGAGATAACAAATAAAGAAGTAAAAGCAGAGACAAAGAAAGAGCCAGCAGCAAAGAAAGAGACAAAGACTTCTGCTGCAAAGAAGGAGACAAAGACAGTTGCAAAAGCTGAGCCAAAAACAACGACTAAGACAGCAAAAGTAGCATCTTCTGAAAAAATAGTTCTACAGATTGGCGGTAGAGAAGATTTGGCTATGAGTTCCCTAATCGATCGAGTAAAAGCAGCTTATGTAGCTGAGGGAAATAATGCAGATAATATTAAAAATATTGAAGTATACATTAAACTTGACGAAAATATGGCATATTATGTAATTGATGGTTATGCTTCTGGCATCAGCTTATATTAATGCTTTTGTATCGGATATTCAAGGAAATTAGAGCGTGTTTTTAAAAGCCTCAGATTTATATTGAGATTTATAACTGTAGAATTAACAGTTGTAGAAATTGATATAACATTTGAGGCTTTAATTTGTTCTATATTTTCTAATTATTATCATGTGGAAAAAATATATTTAGGCTGTCAAGTTCTTCTGGCGTAATGTTTGTGAACTGATCAAAAATAATCGTAATATTATTTTCTTTCGCATTACAAAGAAGGTAGATAATATCTGCAAGTTGAGAAATGATATCTTTCATGCGCAGAGTGTCTATTTTTACATGTTTCGTAGTTCTCGTTGATCTCATAGTAAACCTCCATAATACGATACCTGTACACTGCGGATTTTATGACTACTTATGATAGTGACAAACATCATTTAGTTGTAAAAACGTGAAAATAAAAGAGACAATAGGTAGACAATAGAACTAAACATTCATTTTTAAATATTTATCAAATGCATCAGAATAGATTTTTCCATAGCAGTCTGCTGAAATTTTTCCAGAGCGATATAATTGATAAGCTTCTTTACAAGCGTTCTTTAATTCAGAAGAATTTCCATATAGTTCGCCAATCTTTTGTACTTTTTCAATCTGCTCACATTCCAATACGCTGTATTTATGAAAAGATTTCATACCCTGATCATTCCTTTATAGTTTACTTTGATATGGGTAAATGACACTGTTCGATAGCAATATTATTATAAAATAAGATATTTGGGTCGCATGCGTATATAGCGTAGCATATTCTTTGCAAATTATCAATATGAAATTCATAAAAAACTTGACTTTGGACTACAACATCGGTAGGATTGATTTAGATAGTCAAAAGCACAATTCGGTTTGCACAATCGGAGAAAGGAAAAGAAAATGGATAATATGGAATTGACTAAAAGACCAATCTATATCGTCGGACATAAAAATCCAGATACAGATTCTATCTGCTCTGCGATCGCATACGCATATTTAAAAAATAAATGTGATGATACTAATGAGTATGTCGCAGCACGAGCAGGGCAGATTAATCAAGAAACACAGTATGTACTAAATGCTTTTCATGCGGACCCACCAGTATATCTTCATGATGTTATGACCGATGCAAGAGATATTGATATGAATGATGTGGAAGGTGTGACAGAAGATGTTTCGCTGAAAAAGGCATGGCATTTAATGCGAGATAGAGGAGACGTGACAGTTCCAGTTATTGCTGGGGACAAGCTTGTAGGCATTATAACATTGGGTGATATTGCAAATGCTTATATGGATGTGTATGATAATTGTATATTATCACGTGCTAAGACATCTTATAGAAATATTTTGGAAACAATTGATGCTGAGGTGGTTGTGGGAGATGCCAGCGGATATTTTGAAGGCGGTGAGGTAGTGATTGCAACTGCCAATCCAGATGTATTGGAGAATTATATACACCCCGGAGATATGATTTTGCTTGGAAATCGCTATGAAACACAGCTTTGTGCAATTGAGATGGGAGCATCTTGTGTTATAGTAACAATGGGGGCAAAAATCTCCAAAACGATTCAAATATTTGCGAGAGAACATAATTGTATTCTGATTAGCACCCCTTATGATACAGCCACTGTTGCAAGGCTGATCAATCAGAGTATGCCAATTGGATACTTTATGAAACGAGAAAAGCTTACCACTTTCAAAATTACGGACAAGACGGAAGGTATTCGAGCGATAATGAAGAAAAAAAGATACCATGATTTTCCGGTGCTTGATGAGGAAGATCGCTATGTTGGTATGATTTCCCGACGGACTTTATTGAACTTGCGCAAGAAGCAGTTAATTTTAGTGGACCATAATGAGTTCTCGCAGACAATTGATGGGATAGATTCTGCAGAGATTTTAGAGATAATTGATCATCATAGAATTGGAACCCTTGAGACTGTTTCCCCTGTGTTTTTTAGAAATCAACCTTTGGGCTGTACTGCGACAATCATTTATCAGATGTATCTGGAAAAAGGAATTGAAATTCCTAAAAATATTGCAGGATTAATGATGTCCGCAATTATTTCCGATACATTGATGTTTCATTCTCCAACTGTTACAGAGGTGGATAAGGCAGCAGCTGCTAAACTGTCAGAAATTTGTGGAGTAGAGATTGCTGGTTTTGCGGTTGACATGTTTGGCGCTGGTAGTAGTTTAAGCGACAAGAGTGCAGAGGAAATTTTTGAACAGGATTACAAAAACTTTTCTGTGAATAATTTTGAATTTAGTGTAGGCCAAATTAATTCAATGAACAGTATTGAGCTTGAAGAGATTAGAGAGAAGCTTGAACCTTATATTAAGGAGAGAATGCCAGAACTTCCTGTCGAGATGTGCTTTTTTATGCTCACGAATATTGTGTATGAGAAGACAGAGCTTTTATGTTTTGGTGAGAAGGCAAGACAGCTGGTTCGCGAGGCATTTCGCCTTCCCAAAACACAGAAAAAATTTGAGCTGAAAAACCTTGTATCAAGGAAAAAACAGTTGATTCCCGCATTTGTATCGATATTACAGCAATGGGAAAAATAGTGTATTACATGCATTTATACTATGTTTTTTTGTAATATTTGTTGACCGACTAGAATTTATCAAGTATAATTGTAGTAAATATTTGCTAAGAATATCACAAAAAAGGCCCAATATTTTGATATTTTAACAGTCTTTTTTTGCTTGTAACTAGGAATGAATAGAAAGGTTATGGTATTTTTCACAAATAGGAATGCAAGATTTATTTGAAAGGATATGGTTACGGGTATGGAAAAAACAAAGGAAATGCTGGGAAAGAACAGCCAGGTAGCGCGGCTGAGAAAAATTGTAAAACAGACAAAAGGCTCGCTGGTGGTCGGAATTATCCTACTTATACTTCTGTTTGCTGCAAGTGCTGGATATGAGGTTGTCTCGAGTGAGCAACTTGAAAGTACAATGTATCTAAATCAGTATCGTATTGGTTCCAAGGCATTGACTACAGCAGTACAATCCTATGCAGTTTCAGCGAACAAAATATATTATGATGCATATATGAAAGAGTTGAATACAGATAAGAACAGAGATATTGCATGGACTGGCTTGGAAGCGAATAATATTAAAGACTATGAGTGGGAGGAACTTAGAGAAATTGCTGCACTTTCTAATAATTTAGTCCCTCTTGAAGAAGAAGCTATGGAAGCGGTGGCGGCCGGAGATGTGACAGCGGCTACAGAATTTGTCTTTGGGGAGGAGTATAGCAATACAATCCAAAAGATAAATTCCTTGACAGATGATGTGATTAACAGAATTCAAGATCGTTTAGATTTTTCAAAAAGAATGTTCTTGATTATTCAGATTGCGTGCGCTGTAGCATTCTTAGCGGGATTTATTATACTTACACAACAATGTCTGAGAGCAATTAAATTTTCGGAGCAAGAGCTTTTAACTCCAATAATTAAAGTGGCAGACCAGATGGCATTACTTGCAGAAGGCAATTTACATACACAGCTAGATTTGAAAGAAGATGATAGTGAAGTTGGAAATATGGTTGGTGCAATCCGTTTCATGAAAGACAATATGACTGCGATCATTGACGAAATTTCTTATATTTTGGAACAGATGGGACAGGGAAATTATTTGTTGAAAGTAGAGCAGAACTATGTTGGGGAATATATACGAATTAAGAATGCTCTAAACCAAATTATGGATGAGATGCGCGAGACGGTGAGTACAATACAAGATGTAGCGCGCGAGATTGACAGTGGTTCTGCCCAACTTGCTTATGCTGCAGATGATTTGGCGACAGCATGTACAGGACAGGCAACAGAAGTTTCTGATTTGGTAAATTCGCTTACAGCGCTTAGTGATAGTATTGCATACAATGAAAAAGAAGCTGAGGAGGCTGTTAAAATTTCTAATCTGGCAAGCTCCACATTGATTGTAGGTGCTCAGAAGATGATAGAACTCAGAGATGCCATGAAGGATATTAATCAATGTTCGGAACAAATTATTGCTGTTATTTCAGCGATTTCTGATATAGGAGAAGAAATTGATTTGCTTTCTCTCAATGCTTCAATCGAATCTGCAAGAGCAGGCGAGGCAGGAAAAGGTTTTGCAGTGGTGGCAGAACAAGTGAAAAAGCTTGCAGAGGCGTCTCAAAATGCAGTTGGACAGACATCAGAACTTATCAAACGAACAGTTGAATCAGTGGAAGTTGGAACGCGCATCTCCCAAGAAGCAGCTGCCAATATGGAAGAAGTGCAGATGGGAGCTGAGGAGACAACAGGTCGAATTAATAGTATTGTTGATAAACTCAAGCTTGAAGTTGAGAGTATTGCGCATATTAACGATAGTATTGGCGTTGTGGCAGGGATTGTGGATAATAATTCTGCAACATCAGAAGAAACTGCGGCTGTCAGCGAACAACAAAAAGCGCAAGTAGAGTCGATGGTAGATATGATTAGCAAATTTAAGGTGTAGTTGATAGAACATAATTTAAGAGTGTGGCATATGATGATAGAAAAGATGTGGATGTTTTTATGAATGATATAGAAAAGACACAGTCCTGTATCACGCAGGTGACACAGCAGGAGCCATATCTTACAGGGAAAAATGTCATTGTTGCCGTACTTGATAGTGGAATTGATTATTTTTTGCCAGAATTTCGTAGCTCAGATGGGCAGACGCGAATTTTAGCAATTTGGGATCAGACACAGCAACCTGACGAGAAACAGGGAAGGTTACCGCCGCCGGGCTATCGGGAGGGCGTGTTATATACAAGAGAAATGATTAATGAGGCACTGGCTTTGGGACGTGAAAACGGTCAAAGGCTAGTGCCTGTTTTTGATTTATCGGGGCATGGAACTGCAGTGGCAGGAGTGGCAGCAGGTACTACTATGGGAATTGCGATGCAAGCTGATTTATTGATTATTAGACTTGGAAATCCACAGGCAGACTCTTTTCCCAGGACAACGCAACTTATGCGAGGGGTAAATTATGCAGTTAATTTCGGTGTTGCATTAAATCGGCCAGTGACTATCAATATTAGTTTTGGGAATACTTATGGTGATCATCAGGGTAATTCATTGTTGGAACGTTTTATGGATAATGCTTCTGAGGTGGGAAGAAGTATTATTATTGTAGGAAGTGGCAATGAGGGGGCATCAGGAGGACATACTGCTGGAGTAGTACAAAAAGATAGTCGTATTGTAGAACTTGCGGTAGCTGATTATGAGACAGGGCTTAGTATACAATTGTGGAAATTTTATCAAGATGTTTTTAATGTGGTTATCACATCACCAGGAGGAGAGAAGACGACGCTAGAGTTGTCAAAGCTTAGGGAAGCACAGGCTGAGAGGCGGACATTAGAGCAGACACTACTTTTATGTTATCTTGGGAAACCACTTCCTTATAATGTACAGCAGGAGATTTTTATTGATATGATTCCAACAGGGAACTATCTGAACAAAGGGGTGTGGCGTATAGAGTTGATTCCGGTATCGCTTGTGACTGGTGAATATCGGTTTTACCTTCCGGGATATGCAGTTAGAAATAGAGAAACTGGTTTTTTCTTACCGACACCTGAGATGACAATTACAATTCCATCTACTGCAAGAAGAGTAGTTACAGTGGGGGCTTATGATGTATCACGTAGAAGTTATGCGGATTTTTCTGGAAGGGGATATGTATATCGTTATAATGATGGCAGAACAGATACAGCAGGCGGACAACAGATTATTGCAGATGTGAAACCAGATTTGACGGCGCCGGGAGTCAATATCACTGTACCAATACCAAATGGAGGATATGAGCAAGTATCTGGAACTTCTTTTGCAACACCTTTTGTTACAGGGGCAGCAGCATTGTTAATGGAGTGGGGGATTGTTCGCGGAAATGACCGTTTTCTCTATGGAGAACGCTTAAAAGCAAGTCTAATACGGGGAGCACAGTCGCTTCCTGGCGTATCAGAACGACCGGATAGCAGAATTGGTTGGGGAAGACTATGTGTACAAAACGCATTGGCAAACATGCAATAAAGGAAAGGAAGTAAGAAAGAATGCAGATTTATATAGTCAAAGAAGGGGACACCATTGATAATATTGCGGAAATATTTGCAACGAGTGTGGAAGAGATTGCATACGATAATCAGATACCAGAACCATACCAATTGGCGATAGGGCAGGCATTGTTGATTCCAGTAGGGCAAGAAGTACGTGAGAAAAGAGAGGTTTATGTAAATGGTTATGCATATCCATATATACGCAATGAGGTACTTTTGGAAACATTACCATACCTGACAAATCTTTCTGTATTTTCTTATGGTTTTACTACGGAAGGTGATTTGATTCCTCCGCAGGTGGACGACAGTCGTATGATTCGAGAAGCGTGGATGCAAGGAACAGCACCAATTTTGGTCTTGACACCATTTGACCAGACAGGTATGTTTAACAATTACTTAATTAGTGAAATCACACATAATATGATAGCACAACAAAATCTGATTGACCAGATGTTGCTGACAATGGAGGAGAAAGGATTTACTGGAATTGACCTTGATTTTGAGTATATTTTGCCGCAAGATAGAGTTGCATATGCTGATTTTGTAGCGAATGTCAGAACACAAGCCTCACAAAAAGGATATAAAGTTTCCGTGGCGCTCGCACCAAAAACTTCAGCAAACCAAAAGGGGCTTTTGTATGAAGGAAAAGATTATAAGCTGCTTGGTGCAGCAGCAGACAGTGTGCTGCTTATGACTTATGAGTGGGGGTATACCTATGGTCCACCTATGGCAGTTGCCCCTATTAACAAGGTGCGCGAAGTCGTTGAATATGCAATCACAGAGATTCCAACAGAAAAGATAGATTTAGGCATTCCAAATTACGGTTATGATTGGACATTGCCTTTTGTACAAGGAAGTTCTAAGGCACAAACCATTGGAAATGTGGAAGCAGTACAAATTGCAATTGAGAATAATGCAGTGATACAGTTTGACGAGACGGCAATGTCTCCATTTTTCCATTATGAAAAAGATGGATTACAGCATGAAGTATGGTTTGAGGACGTGAGAAGTATGCGAGAGAAGTTTCATTTAATTACAGAATATGGGCTGCGAGGAATGGGATATTGGCAGATTATGAAGTTGTTTCGTGCAAATTGGTTGTTACTTGCAGATACTTTCGAGATTGTACGAGTAGGGGAATAATTTTTTGTCAGATGTACTTGTTTATGTTTTATAAAACTGAGTACATCTGACAAAAAATATTTTCATCAGAAGTAAATTAAAGAGCTTGATACTTGTTTACAATTGATTGCATTTCGTTCCATTTTGCTTCCATGTCCGCAACCAGTTTAAACTGAGTTCTTGCCCGGTCTAGGTTATGATTTTCACGATGAACTTTGAAATAGTGATCACCGGTGAGAAAATCAGCTAGAAATCGAATACCACATTCAAATGTCATTAATTTGGCGCCTACAGGTAACAATTCGATTTCTGTCTTAGTAAGGCTTCCAGCACATCCTTCCAGATATCCTTTTGTAAAAGCCTCAAACAAAGATAAATCTAATTCTACTTTGCTTAAATCTGGTTCATCTTCTGCGCCTGTACTTGCACCAAAACGAATGGAGTCTCCAAAGTCATAGAGGGAGAGTCCTGGCATAACAGTGTCAAGGTCAATAATACACAATGCCTTGTGTGTGTCAGCATCCAATAAAATATTGTTTAGTTTCGTGTCATTATGTGTTACGCGCAAGGGTAGTTTTCCTTTGGCTAACAGGTCTGTCAGTATCGAGGCATCCTGTTCTCTGTCAAGGGCAAAGGCAATTTCTGCTTTGGCGAGTGTTGCTCGATTCTTATCCGCTTCTTGTATAGCCTTTTTAAAATCTTGAAAGCGAGAAACTGTATTGTGAAAGTTTGGAATCGTTTCGTGAAGTGTCTGTACAGGAAAATCTGCCAACATTTTTTGGAAGTTTCCAAATGCAACAGCACTATCATAAAAGTCTTTTTCACTTTCTACTTTTTCTAAACAGATAGAGTTTTCTATAAATGGAAATACGCGCCAGTAATTTTTATTAGTGTCTTGATACCAGTTTGCGCCGTCTAAGGTTTTCCATACATTTAAGGTTTCTCTGTCTGGATCGCCACCTTGAGAAAGAATTGTTTGGCGCAGATATTCTGTGATATGAACCACATTTTCCATTAGTTGTTGTGGATTCTTAAATATATTATGGTTCATTCGCTGTAGTATATATTTTTTTTCAATGTTTTCAGGCGTTTTGTATCGCAACAGAAATGTATCGTTGATATGTCCATTTCCATAGGGACATTTCTCTATAAGATTGCTGTTATCGGCAAAAAATGCAGCGATTGCATTGTCTATTTTGACACAAGCCGGATTTTCAGTATGCATATAAACTCCTTATGTTTTATAATCAATGTATACGATTATTTATGATAGTTTCAACCAACGCATTTCCATTGGTGCCAAGTCAAGATGTTCAAATAGCGTGCCTTGTACATACAAATCAGTCTCTCTTGGTTCTTTGGAATTGTTGATGACAGCAATTTTTTTCGTATCTTCAAAGACAACAAGTTCTGTGTCTACATTTGTTACATAGAATTTTTTCATCTCGTCTTCTTTGTGTGCTGCAAAGTAGATAGCACGCAATAGAATACGACAGTTCTGTGGAGAGTACGGAAGACCTGCAAAGTAAACACTTCTACCTTTTCCATATTCATTTACGACCAAGCGACTATACTTTTTGTCCATGTTTAGTATCTGATAATGTTCGCCTTGTGCATAGATACGGCTTTTTCCTTCTCCAAAATCAATTTCACCGGGAATATCTTCAAGAATAAAGTGTTCCCTACACAAAACATTGTACTTGTCTGTACTCATGGAGAATCCAAGTTCTCTGTCAACACCCAACACATCACTAAGTTGGAAATAGCGTCCCTGGTATTGACAAGCGCTCGGTTCGCCTACACCGATAAATCCGCCGCCTTCATCTACAAACTTGCGAATTGCACAGACGATTTTTTCGTCTTTCCAATTTTCAGCGCCACTCCATGAAGTGTAAGCATCCCCTGCGTTGATAATAACTTTGATTTCAGGGTCAATCCCATTTTTAACTTGTTCAAAATCAATAAATTCTACATCGATAGGCATACCACTTAGGCATTCAATGACTCCCACATACGAATAGATTTCTCTGTACCACAGTGCATGATGTACTTGATTGGACATCCAGCGTCGGATATTTCCCCAACAGTTTAAGATAGCTACTTTAAAAGGAGCAGTGTATGCTTTTGTTCCCTGCATATTCTGATGTATTTGACGAAACTCATCTACGACCTTTTGAATCTGTTCGATAAAGCCAGGCCATTCTGCGGCCAATTTTAGATATCCTCCGTATCCAATACGGTCTAGCGGAGAGCGTAGAATAGCACGTCTTGCTTTTAGCCAATTATCTTGTGCTTCTCCAATTGGATCGCCACCATCTGTAAACACATCAGGGAAAAAGTAAGGCAGTAGACGTCCTTCTGTGTATTTTACTCCTTTAATATCAGAAATCATTCGCAGTGTAACACCATCTCCAACAGAACCGACAACAGCATCGAGACCAATGTTTTTAAAGTATTTACCAAAAGGCTCTGTTCCAATCCAGTGATCACCTAGAAACATCATTGCTTCTTTTCCATAACTGTGCACAATGTCCACTAGCTCTTTTGCCAGTTTAGAAACCTCGATTTGTTGAAACTCAATAAAATCACGAAATTGTTTGGAGGGCACGCGGAAGGTTGAATTGTGATAGCCTTGGTCCACGATATACTCTGGGCGGAATGGATAGCCAGCCCATTTTTCAAATTGTTCTAAAATATAGGGGCTAACGCTTGCGCTATATCCAAACCATTCTACATATTTTTCTCGTTTTTGGTCATCAAATGTCAATGTAAATTGATGGAAGAAAGTAGTAAAGCGCACAACGTTGACATGTGGATTTTCTTCACACCATTTTTTTAACTTCTCTTTTACATAGAGTTGTGTTTTGGGTTGTCGTACATCATAAGTTAGTTGATGTGGCGCATCCTTCCAGTCATTTGTAATAAAATTATACATATGTACTGGGTCCCAGATTAAAAATGCAAGGAAAGAGACTGTGTATTGATGATAAGGTATTGTCTCAATTACAACTTCTCCAGTTGTCTTGTCATAGTCCCACTTTTCCGTCGGAACGACTTCCCCAGTAGTTCTATCTATAACTTCCCACCAGCGTTTTGGGGAATCAATAGTATTTACTTTGAGTTGTTCCGTGTGGAATCCTTTCATTAGCTCGATGCGCAAACTTTCGCTTTTTGCAGTGACACGATCACTGATTAGATATTCCTGCTGAATTTCTTCGGGATTTTTCATTGCCCAGTTATTATCTTTTCTGGTAGTATAGTATGTTGCATAAATTTTGGCGTCCTGGCTTAACAGTTCCTCAGGCATAGTGGTTCCGTCACAGTCCCTCAAGGCATCTGCACCCAGCAAATTTTTTAGGCGTATGGTCTCATCAACCATATCTACATCTGTAGGCAGAGTTAGTCTGCCGGTGTTTTCCATATTCATTGTAGGACACCTCCTTGTGATGATTGTTTATTTTGTAGTAAAGTGTAAAAAGTAAATGATAGATGTGTGTTAGCATACATCTTTTATTGATATTTTTTATTGTAGAGATAGAGGAGAACTAATATTCCGGCAAGGCCAACAAGCATTGTCAGTAATCCAGCAGGTCCAATATTGCGCTGTCCTGTGACAATCAATACGATACTAACAATAAAAATCAATAGATATAGCAGCCTGATTGCATATTTCATAACAATTCCTCCTTAAGATTATCCCTTTAATCCGCCAAGACTCATGCCTTGTGTTAGTTTTTTCTGTACTAAAATATACAGAATTAATGTCGGTAGCATAACAATTACAAGTCCTGCGTAGAGTTGTCCATAATTTGCAGCCGCTTTCTGTGCTTGCATTAGTTGCATTAGGCCGACTGGAAGTGTTTTGGAATTCTTTGTAAGCAGTGTCATAGAAATAATATATTCATTCCAGAATGACAGGAAGTTAAATAAGATAACTGTAATAATGCTTGGCAGTGCCATTGGCATCATAATTTGAACCATAGTCCTAAAGTATCCACTTCCATCCATATAGGCAGCTTCCTCATAATCTTTTGGAATCGTGACAAAGAAGCCAGAGAGAAGATAGATTGTGAATGGTAGGGCAGTAGATGCATATACAAGTGCCACGACAAAGAGATTGTTTAGGAAAAAACTGCCTACACCTATACTTTTTAGAAATTTATCTGCGTCTACAAACATTAGGAAAATTGGCACTACAATATAGTTTACATTGATAAACAAGCCACCCATAAACATTATATTGATTAATTTGCTGCCAAAAAAGCGATAGCGCGCAAGCACATAGGCCGCTGGTAGGGCAACCACCAATAAAATGGCAAGTGCCAACATTGTCACAAGGATAGAATTAAAGAAATACTCACCCATATTTGCTTTTTGAAAGGCATCTATAAAGTTTTGGAAATATATGCCTTTGGGCATTGTCCAAGGATTTCCATAAAATTCCGAGTTTTCTTTGATAGAAGCAAGAAAAACCCAAGCTACTGGCACTACAATACTGATGGCAAGTGTCAACAAAGCAACATAGATAAAGATTTTGTACAGAGTATCAAGACTCATTTCTTTTTTGTTTTTTCGCATCTGTATCTTCCTCCTTAAAATTCCAAAGGCTCTCTCTTGGTGGCAAAGTTAATTAGTGCCGACAATCCAAAGGAGAACAGGAATACTACAACGCCAATCGCCATACCATATCCATAAGAAGAATTGGTGTATGCCTGCTTATACATATAGCTTAAGAATACTTCTGTTGCGCCATCTGGTCCACCGTTTGTCAATGCTTTTACAATCAAAAAACTAATATTAATTGAGCTGATTACAAAGAAAGTTAGAGTTGTTCTAATATTGGTCCAGATTAGTGGTAGGGTGATAGAAAAAAATTGATGGATTCTGCTGGCACCCTCAAGATTGGCAGATTCATATAAGCTTTCTGGCACACTTGCCATACTTGCCATATACATAACCATATAGTATCCGATTGCCTGCCAAATCATTGCGATTACCAGACTGTATATAACTAATTTCTGGTCGCCAAGCCACAGAATCGGTGTTTTTTCGCTTCCGCGGAAAATACCAATAATACTGTTGAGCAGACCACTGTTTGGGTCATAGATGGCTGAAAAGATGGCTGAAATGACTACTACGGATAAAATATTGGGGATATAAAATACAATGCGGAAAATATTTTGTCCTTTAATTTTTTCGCGGGAGAGAATTGCCGCAAAAATTAAGGAAAGCGCCATTGTGACAATAGTCACGATTGCGATTAAAAGGACTGTGTTTTGGAAAGAACGGAAAAAATTCGTGTCTTCCATCAAAATTTTAAAATTATTCAGACCGACAAATTGTTTGTTGTTGGAATAACCACCCCACTTATACAGGGACATCTTAAAGACATTAAAAGTGGGTATCAGCATAAAGATAACAAACAATATGACTGCAGGTGCTACACATACAGTAATAAAAATCGATTTTCCTCTGACTTTTTTCACACGTATACCTCCATTTTTGTAAAACGAACAGAGAAGATTACCTGTCCTGCTCACCGCACCGCCGATACACCACTTTAGTGGCATATTCCTCTGCATCGGCGTGTGCATAAAATACGCCCCAAAGGCAGAAACCTTTGGAGCGCTCCTATAACCTTATTCCATTGCAGCTCTCAATTTATCACTTGCTTCCTCTACAGCTGCTTGCCAGTCCGCAACGGTCTTGTCACCGCTCACGATACTGTTGACTGTTCCACACAGAGTATCAAGCATATTTACACCCTCAACCGGTGCAGTTGATGCGAAACCACCCATAACTGCGGTTGCACCATTGTCATAGATGCTATAGAACATCTTATTGTCACCTTCCAGAGAGTCGCTGACACCTGTAATGGGCTGAATTGCTGTGGATTTTGCAAAAATCTGTGCTGCTTCGTCAGAGTACATGTAAGCTACAAATTCCTTTGCCATATCTTGATTCTCAGCTGCCGCTGGAATCCACATTTGTTCAAACCAACAGAATGAGCAGCCAGCACCACCGTCATTTACTGCTGGAATCGCCATGAATCCCCACTCAAAGCCATCTGCTCTTGGAGCATCTGCCATCTCGCCAGGAAGCCATGTTCCGTTTGGACAGAAGATTGCCTTGTTGTCGAGAATCAATTGCTGATTCTTTGTAAAATTGTCATTGTTGGCATTGGCAACGGTTGTGCCTTCTGTGTATGTTCCAAGTTTTGCGATCAGCTCAAATACTTTTGTCGCATTTTCACTTTCCCAGATACCATCTTCATAAGTCATACAACTATTAAAGAAATCAGAACCACCAGCGGATGACAGTGTTGCGTATGTAAATGCGTCAAAATATCCAGTTGTAGGATATGTAAAGAGTGCGATTCCATCTGCTTTTGCTGTCTCGCCTAACGCCCACATTTCTTCCCATGTTGTAGGAACATCCCATCCTTTTTCTTTGAACAGTCCGGCATTGTAGAACAATCCACAAGGGCTGTAGAACATTGGCGCGTAGTATGTTACGCCGTCCCCATAAGGATTGGTTGCAAGCGTATCAAGGAACCCAGGAACAATCTTGTCTTTTACTTTTACATTCTCGCCAGGAACGGTCATTTCCAGAACATCCGTCAGTGGAAGAAGTGCTTTTTCCTTTGTGAGAGTCTCTGTCAAAGCTGCCTCACGTCCTGTTGCCAGATGTACAACGTCTGGATAATCTCCAGCTTTCATCGCAGGGCTAATCACATCTTCTAATTTCTTGTCAATCGTGAGTTCTACTGTCACGCCAGGATGAGAAGCTTCAAAAGCAGCTGTAACTTCCGACCACATATCTGCGCCATATCCACCTTCAAAAGCTGCTACCTTCAATGTCTGCTCCTCAACAGGTGTATTCTCGTCAGCAGAAGTAGTCTCTGGTGTTTCAGCAGGCTTGCTTTCTGCTGGTTCAGCAGGCGTTGTATCTGTAGCGTTGTCGGCTGTAGTATTGTCAGCCGGTTTGCTTTCTGCCGGCTTATCGCCAGAGCCGCCGCACCCTGCAAGCAATGATGCAGACATAGCTGCAACGAGTAACGAAGAAATAACTTTTTTTGATTTCATAAAAATTCCTCCCTTATAAACTTCCATCATGTAGTGTTGACCACATGGAATACCTTGCTATAAAAATTTTAATTTTTTATTAAGCAAGGAAACTATTTTTAAATGCAATTTAAGTATATCGAAATTAGTATTTAGAATCAATCTGATTGTTGCTAGATGTTTTAGATATCTTGCGTTTTGTATAAAAAAGATTTAAAATTTGATTCTTAATAAAATAAAATTGTATGTTTTTTATATTATATTTGGATTTTGTAAAAATATTTTATGCAATTTATAAAAATAAAAAGGGATTATAACTTGAAATAAATTGTTTTTTGTGTGCTGTATTCACAAAATAACAAATACGAAAATTTTAGAAATATTAAGATTATTATATTTATAGACAAAATATATAAATTCTGTTATATTTGGTATGAAAAGAACCAATGAAGCCATTTTGGTTTTTCATTTCTATTTGAGCCGTAAAAGGTGGGATGGGGGATTAATATGGGAAATATTAGACATTGTATTAAGGACAATCAAATCTGTAATTTTGATGGTTTAAAACTTTTGTATGTTTCGACTTCTAAGTATGAAGGAGACTGGCAGAGCATTTTGCATTCGCATCCATTTAGCGAACTTTTTTATGTTGTGCGTGGAAGTGGTTCATTTATAACGGAAGGTATGGAATTTCCTGTGTGCAAAAATGATATGGTTATTATTAATCCCAATGTGCAACATACAGAGAAATCTATGAGAACTACTCCTTTGGAATATATTGTACTTGGGATAGAGGGGCTTTCTTTTTCTTTTGAAAATATTGCTGCTGTACAGGAAGGTATTTTTATGCAGACTGCGTTTGGAGATGTTTATAAATATAATACACAGAATTCAAATATCTACGCATATCTCAATATTATGCTCGAGGAGATTTCTAAACAGCAAAATAGCTACGAGACAGTATGCAAAAACTTGTTGGAAGTGATAATGATTTGCATGTTGCGCAATAACAACTTGTCTATTGTACAGAGTAACAATGCTCTTTTGAATAGAGAATGTACACAAGTTAAGAACTATCTGGATGCGAATTATTCGGAAAATATTACATTAGATACACTTGCGTCACTTTCCCATATGAATAAATACTATTTGGTTCATGCTTTTACAAAATATATTGGAATTTCTCCAATTACATATTTGATTCAAAAAAGGATACAGGAAGGGAAGTCGTTGTTAGAATCTACTTCTTATTCTATTTCACAGATTTCGAGTACACTTGGTTTTTCTTCGCAGTCCTATTTTTCACAGGCATTTAAGAAAGTGACAGGAAAGACCCCAAATCAATATCGAAATGAATTTAAGAATTCGTGATTATAGAGAGAAAGATTAATTTGTCTGTGCGTATAATTTCTATAAACAAATAAAATAAAAGAGAAAGGATAGATACAACAAATGAAAGTGTTAGTTGTTGAGGATGATTTAACTCTAAGTACAGGGATTTGTTTTAAATTTAGAGTGTAATAGTTATTTAACGGTTGCTGCCTATAACTGCAAGAAAGCTTATCTGCTTATTCAAAGTAATTATTTTCATTTGACAATACTTGATGTAAATTTGCCAGATGGAAATGGTTTTGACTTATGTCATGCAATAAAAAAGAACATCCACAAATGCCAATTATATGTAATCTATCTGTTGCAGATGACAAGTCAAAAATTCCATCAAACAATTATTATGATTACGCATAATTGTGAAATTGCACAGTTAACCGACCAGACGATTCACATTGAGGATACAAGATTGTGAGTATATTATAGCTTGCAGTTTTTCTTTACAGATGTTGTCTCTAATGTTAAGATATAAACAGATAAATGTTATGCGTAAATTAATGTGAAAAAGCGGCGTGTTTGCTAGAAGCAGTATGAAAGAATAATAGGGGGTTAATATGAAAAAGACGTCAAATGATAGTTTGAGTAAGTTTATCAGTTTAATATTGCGTCATCATCCAGAAGTTGCATATATTCAGTTGGATGAACATGGTTGGGCAAATGTAGATCAATTGCTATCAGGAATTAATAGGAGCGGGAAAAAAATTGATAGGCAGATATTGGAGGAAATTGTCAGAACGGATCAAAAACAGCGGTATTCTTTTAGTGAGGATAGAACTTTGATTCGGGCAAATCAAGGGCATAGTGTTCCTGTAGATGTTGAACTAAAGGAGCAGAAACCACCACAAATTTTGTATCATGGGACTGCTGATCGGTTTTATAACAGCATCAAGATAGAAGGGCTAAAACCGAAGGGGCGATTATATGTACATCTGTCAAAAGATATTGAGACGGCAATCAATGTAGGAAAACGGCATGGAAAACCGATTGTGTTAAAGATTCTTAGTGGCAATATGTATCAGGATGGACAGGCGTTTTATCTCTCTGCAAATGGGGTATGGCTTACCAAAAAAGTTGATATCAATTATATCGAATTACAAACATGAGACAATGAAGAAAAGTCTGTAGATATTTTCTAGGATAATGATAGAAGAAAGGCTTAAAAATAAGCTTTTCGTCATTTGGGCTTTCTATATGCAAAATTGAGCGATTCAATTGCGTTCGTGTGAAATTAAAAATTTCACCATCCTGATTTGAGCGCCCGCAAAAGCGGGCAGATGGGAGTTCGTGTATATATA
>BLMC01000039.1 GCA_011959805.1 Lachnospiraceae bacterium
AACTCCCATTTGCCCGCTTTAGCGGGCTCTCAAATCACCGCAGAATGCCCTTTAACACCTTCGTTTGACTTTTAATCTTCCTTTGATTGATTCTTTTTTCTAGCGCGCTTCTTTTTTTGATTTCGGATAAACTTCATAATCTTATGTCGATACACAGTACATGCTGCTCCAATTGCAATGGCAACTCCTGCAACTGCCTGAATTACATAAGTGACTGCTGATGGGTCAATATACGCAAATGAGGTATTGCCAAGCAACACAAAAAACCACCCAAAGAAATACAAAAACTGAAACACTTTCAAACTCTTATTCATCTTTTACATCCTTTCTATCGATATTAAAATGTTAATGAAATCTTAGAGATTATACCATTATTTCCAATAAATAACAATGTTAATCCCAAGAAGTTATTATTTTTTTGTAATAGTTCATCCATACAAAATTGAATGTACAAAATGCTATTAAAAATAACGCACCCTATATCTTTTATAAAGTTCTTGCCTTTGTTATCTATCCTTATTCTTGCAGAATTTCACCGCTCCAACTATTGATATCGTGCACATTGCCGTCTATTGTATACTTGACGTACTCAGGATACAATTTTAAAAAAGTACGTTTTTTGTTAGAATCACTAGCAACTTGTTCAAGTGTAATTCCATACTTCTCACTGTCCAATCCCATTCCTTGTATTATTGAAGCCATCATCTCCATATGAGAAACAGGGGTGTCCTTTATCTGTAGATGCTCTTGAGTTCTATATGGTGGCTTTATCATAATCACAGGTGAAGATACACGTTCTGGCTTTCCTGTTTCTTCTACAAAATCGGTCTGTTGACCGTGGTCAGCAGTAATAATAATTATAGCATCCTCATACTTTCCTAGCAACTTTAACTGTTCCATATATGCATATACAATCTTTAAACTTCCACGAATTTGTGAAAATAGCCCTGATTCTCTACCAGTTTTATCATATTTCATATCTTCTGAGAACGTATATGGTTCATGTGCACCATGTAAATGATAAAATCGGAACGCTTTTGTATAGTCACTTGATACTGTCAGTCCATTCTTTAGCAAGTTTTCTGCAAACGGATAATCATTTTCTGTATTCCAAACTTGCGGTGCCTTCACAATGCTTTCAATATCATCTGTATAATATAAGTATTTGTTCTTTAGCACAAATGGCGTTGTCTGATACATTGCGCACTTCCACATTGTCATTATTGTCGCTCCGATATCATAGTTTTTCTCAACAGAAGCATCATAATTAGAAATTTTATTATATAATTGATTGGACACATAACCAGAATTAGTATAAATTCCCAAATCAAATCCTTGTTCTTTCATTTCCTGTAAAAGTGTACTTTCTCGGTAAGCATTTGGCGTATAGTTTGTCCCATACTCTTCTTTCCATTCTGTTGCCGTCAACAAATATGGAATTCCTGGACCTGTATTTGCAAACTGTGACGTAGCATTTCTGTAAAATGTAAAATCCGAAAGCGGACTACAAAACTCCATATCTTCTTTATAAAGAGTATCCATCCAACTACTGTCAAAACGGTCCAAAATAAATACTAAAACATTTTGGTCCTTTGCAACTTCAAGAGAATTGCGTATGGTCAATGCTTCTGATGGATTGTTTCCTGTTCTTTCCGCAGAGATTATTAGATATCCTAATGTGACAGTTTGAATCAAGACCAAATAAATACAGATGGTTTTTCCCACTTTTATCACAATTTTTTTTCGATAACAAAGTATAATTACTGTTGCAACCGCTATAAACCACAAAAGACTGTTCATTATTAGTATTATTGTGGGCCATCTTTGCACATCGCCATCTAATATTTCAAGTTTACCATTCAATAAAACATTTTGTATATAACCCATTAATGTAATACTCATTGTACAGACATTTATTCCCTGTACCACATTTTTGGGAAGGAGAAACAATTCTCCCAAAACTAAAATTACTATTATAATCAAAGCTCCAATAACTGTAATTGCCAAAAATGGAAAATACTTTCCAGTAAATTCCCCTGGATTTGCAAGATATAACTCATTGGGAAGAAAAATGCAATGCATCGTAACCCATGCTCCAATATATGGTATTGCTTCTCGGATAGCCTGTCCAAATTCTTGTATTGGATAATAAACCAAATCCTTTTTCATCAGCATTTTAAGTCCACTTGTCAAACATACACTGACAATAAAAACAAAAAGATATACCTTATTGCTAATTTTATTATTAATAACGAAAACTAATAGTAATCCTAAAAACATCACAGAACAAAACAAATCAATTATTTGTTTACTAGAAAACCATCTAACCTTTAGAAGTAATATCAATAAAATAGCACAAAGAAATGTGATTGGTATTCCGTAATGAATATATGTTCTAAATTCTATATCCCAAAAGCTTTCCACCAAGGTATTTTCTGCGCTACCCAAATAACATTTCACTGCTGCAAGCAAAAAATAAATCCAGGAAAAAAATAAAAAACTCACTCGAATAAATTTTGATCGGTCATGACAAAAAAAACTCCAAACAAATGTAGCGACCAAAGCAAATGCCATAATAAAAATTAAAATCATACTCCCCTGATGCATTGATATCTGCCTTCTTTCAAAATAAATTAATCTCTTTACAATCTAATACTGGTTTGATTATACATCAGTTCCATGTTTTAGTGCAACATAGTATTCATATGTTCCAGCACCCAACTCCATATTTTGATAGCGTATATCTGGCAAAGACACGGTCGCAGTTGTGTTTGCTGGAATCACAAAACGAAATACAAGTTCTGCTCCCTTTACTTCCCAACTGCTCTCAATCGTTCCATATACACACTCATAACTCCCTGAAGCATAGGTTAAACCGCCGCCCGGCAACGGCCGTAGATAAAAATGTTTAAATCCAGGACTTTCCTCATCTCTTATTATTCCAAGCATATCACTGTAGAGCCATTGCCCTACAGTCCCAAGTCCAAAATGATTGAGAGAACCACGAATCGCATATGTCCCATCTTCTGTATCATATCGGCTATTCCACACCTCTGTTATTGTAGTCTGCCCTAAGGCAAGCATATCATTCCACGAAGGATAGGTATCCTGACAAAGAATACGATACGCAGTGTCAATATACCCATATTTACAGAGTACCGGCAGTAAAAATTGTGTAGCAATATATCCTGTATTTAAGTGATAATCATTTGCCATCACAGCGTTATTTAGACATGCTGCGCCTTTGTTTTCTAGCGATGCTGGATACAATCCATATCCTAGCCCAAGCGCATACGCCGACTGTAGCCAACAATCAATCGAACCATCCGCATTAATATAATGTTCTTGCCATGCTTTTTTATATTGATTGTAAACCATCGTATATTTATTAGCAATCTCCTTTTCTCCAACAGCAGCACTCATTTTTGCTAAGAGTCCTGCCACATAAGCACACTGTGCCGTATTGATAATATCATCATCAATCCCTGATATCGCATTGTGGTCTCCATAATGATGTTCTGTTCGTATATAGTTCTCACTGGTATCCACCAAATGGTCCACATACTTACACATTGCATCTAAATTCTTGTTTATAATCTCTCGATCTCCATACTGCTGATATAATTCCCATACTAAGATAACACCTGCATCACTCCATCCGTTTGCTGCACTGTCTATGCCAACACTTGGAGCGATTTCTGGAAACGCTCCATTTTCATCTTGTCCGGCAATTAACATCTGAGTATATTTCCGAAGATAACTATATGTATCTGCATTGTACGATGCTGTATTTGCAAATACTTGCGCATCTCCTGTCCATCCAAAGCGCTCATCTCGCTGTGGACAATCTGTTGGAACATCCAAGAAATTACTGCGCTGTGTCCAGTAAATACTTTCATACAGTCGATTTACTTTCTCATCAGAACAAATAAAAGAGCCTGTCTGCCTATTATCTGCACTAAGAACCAAACCACTGATGTCTTCTATAGAAATTGGTTCCGCTATCCCAGAAATCTGCACATATCGAAATCCTCTACACACAAGGCTTGGCGTGTAACTTTCTTCGCCAGCACCACTCATAATATAATAGTCTGTATTATCAGCCATAAATAGATTCTGTGTCCAAATTGTCCCAACAATATCATCTCTACAGGACATCTTCTCCTCATTGAGCGCTTCCGCATAGCGGATTGTCACTGTCTGACCTGCTTTTTTTGTGGTATTGCGAAATATAATCTGACAATTTCCATTAAAATTTTGTCCAAAATCATATACATATGTTCCTGTTATTGGTTCTAAAATTTGAACTGGCGTGATGGTTTCAAGGCATTTTACCACTGGTGACTCGCTCGCTTTTTTATCCAATGTATCATACTCTGTAAAAACATTTGCTTGCCGCCATCTTTCAGGATTATACCCCGATTCACACCAACCTAGTTGTTCTTTTGTAGCATCATAAACTTCTCCCAGAAACATATCATCATTTCGGATTGGTCCATCGGCAAAAACCTGCCACGTATCATCTGTAACAATAATCTGAGTATTGCCATCGTCATACTCAATCACCAATTTCGCCTGAAATGCAATATTTTCTCCTTCTTTAGTATTGGATTTATTATATCTGCCGTGTCCAAGTATAGCGCCAATTACATTTTCTGCTCCCTGTTCTTTTAGAAAAGAAGTCACATCATAAGTTCTATAGTAAGTTTCTTTGCTGTATATTGACCGTCCGGGAGATAAATATTCTTCACAGATATCTTCTCCATTTAGATAAATTCGATAGTCTCCAAGTGCTGTGGCATAAAGCCTTGCAGATACTATATGATGTGTATTATCACTAGCAAAACTACGCCGAAGCATCGGTGCTGGCTCTTCTATGCCGGGCGTAAGCAGAAATCCAGAAGAAGCTTCACACCAGCCATCTAAGACTTTGATATAATAAGGAGAAAAAATATGATTTTGGCTGTCGTCAAAACCTTCATTATAAATAATACGATTATCTGTCTGATCTACAATGCTAATATTGTCATAATAAGCATAGTATGCTCCTCTATCAGTCCAAAATCCAATATTATCAACATTTTTTTCTTTTTTTATATTCGTTTCCAAAACCTGGATTCCATCGACAAAAGTGCATAGCGTCCTCCCCTCGATATCCAGCATTACCTGGTGCTCTTTTGCAATAAATGTATCTAAATTTTCAAACGCTGCCAAAGAATCTTGATTAAGTTTGACTGAACTTACAGATTCTTCACCATGCAAAAATTCTGTAACAGAAAAGACAATATCCTCCCCCAAAGTATTAAAATCACATCGAAGATAATCCCCATACTGATTTGTATCCATACCCCAAATAAAACCCGAGTATGTTCTCCCCAATTTTATATCATATGCAATCTGATATTTTGTGTTGGTTACTGGTTCTATCTCTGACTCTTTTCTAATACCAATCCAAGAGGCCCCCTCCCAGTTATTGTCTGTTACTCCCATTTCAAAGAACGCTTCTTCATGGCTTTCTATTTGTGCTCCATTCCTATCCCACACATATACTTTCCATCGATAGTTTGTTTCTGGCTTTAAATCTACTCCTTCATAAGGAATTGCAACGGAAATGCCAGACGCTATTTTTCCACTGTCCCACACAAACTCCTGCGCTTCTAATTGTACTGCTGTTTCTGCCACAACAATTCTGTATGCCGTTTGCAACTGTCCGTCTTCATTCGATTTCATACGCCATCCAAACTGTGGTATTTGTTCAATCCCAATTGGATTTTGCTCATAATTGACTGTCAAATTTGTTATTTCTGTAACTTTCTCTTCATCTACTGGATTCCAAACTGCTGATTCTATAACACGACATCCAACACTCCATACCATTATCAAAGAAACTATTAAACAGACTATAATCTTTCGTATTTTATAACACATTTTTTCTCCTCTTTAAAAATAGTTTTTTGCCTATTTTATCATACTCCAATCCACTTTGTTGCACAAGAATTTTCCTTCATATACCACTTGTAGTCCTTTTTTCCTTACTTGCTGCGTCGCTAATGTGCTATATAATAGCATTTTTTCTATATGGCGTAGCAAATGTCGTTATTTCTGCTGACTATTTTGCTATGGACATCCATATACAGTCGAGAGGAGAATTTACTTTCCCTACTCGCGCGCCGGACACCCGTCAGCTTCTGCTGACAAATTTCACTTGAGTGTCGTGCGCATAAAAAAACAGGCACCAAAATACAATTCGCCTGTTTTTAATACCTATATTAATAAGTCACTTCCCCGTCATGGTCAATAATAGAAACATAAGATACTCCCTCAAGACTACTTAACTTTTGCACAAGGCTTCCTCCATCCTTAACCCGCAATTCCATAACAATACTTGTCCGTTCCAGCGCAATATTTCTCGATTTCACTTTAAAATATTTTGTGTATTCTGATACAACCTTGCTGATATCTTCCTCCATGTCACAGTACATTGTTTGCACCATCAATATCATAGGGGCTTGCGCAGCAGGAAACTTATCCAACACAAAAATCATTGCAGTCACCACAATGGATAAAATTCCAGCTACATTAAATAATCCCACTCCGCATATAATTCCTATTGCCAATGCCCAAAACAGAAATACCAAGTCCAATGGGTCTTTTACCGCAGTCCGAAATCTAACAATAGACAGAGCACCTACCATACCAAGAGAAACCACAATACTTGACTGGATTGTAATAATGACCGCTGCTGTGATCATCGCCAACGCCGCAAGAGCAATATTAAAGCTTTTATTATAGAAATTTTTTCGCGCAAAAATCCGATAAATAAAGTAAATATACAGCGCAAAGACCATAGTAATAATAAATATTAATACAATCTCTGATACTGTTAAATCTGCCACCGCAAAGTTATTGACAAATGACTTCTTTAGAACATCATTAAATTTCATAGTAGATTTCCTCCCAAAATATTGTATTTCCTACACATATAATATTTAGAATATGTTGTCTGACGCAACCCTTCGGTCTGTATTGCCGAATAAATAAAATCTGGAATCAGTTCATCAAACTTAACTTCCAAAATATGCCTACCAGAAGGCATAACTGGCCTTGCGACAATATTGTCATCCAGAAATCCTGCAATGCAATTTCCAGAACAAATATTGATATCAAACGTTACTCTCACATTCCCATCTCTATACACAAAAGGGATTCTGTCATACTCCACAATAATTTTAGGTCTCAAAAGTCGAGTATTTTGCAATAGACAAAACTTACGATACACATCTGAATCCACCGCACCAAAATCAATTGGCAGTCCTTGCATTATCTCTCTGCACAGTGCTTCGTCAATCCTACAAGAAAGTTTTTGGGTCTTGCCATGCTCTTTTTTCTTTAATTCTAAGCAAATATAGGTTTTTTGATGGTTATAAATCCTTATCCGAAACTTCTCGCGCGGATCATTTCCATTGATATTATCATAAAGATAACGATCCTGATAATCATCAAAGTATAAGCTTCTTATCCCATATCGTTTCTCATCACCAACATGTTTGTCATATTCCATAAGCCCTTGTATTTTATTTCCAATCAACGCCAACTGCTGCCCAGAACAAATATATTTATATTCATGGCGATACTCACTCATATTGTATCTGCCCCCATTCGTTTTCCAGAAAATCAAGACGTTTCTCAATAAAATTTAAAAGTTCTTCCACCTTTTCTGTATATAATTCCTGCTTTTGTACAAGCCCCTTTTCATCCGAAAAGGTACTCCAACGAATCATATTGCAATCATTTGACTTTGCAATCAACTTCTTGTTCTGATAAAGAATATCTTTTGCGCGTGTTCTAAGTTGTGGTTCAAGTTCCTGAAAAAATATCTTTGCCACTTCTTTTCTAAAGTCTTCTTGTTGATATAGCGCATACCATATGTCAGAATCTTTTTCCTGTGATGCCGCATACAATCCGACTGGGTCGTGCAAATCAATCCCAGATTCCGTAATACCTGACGCGGCGATAGACTTATCGTAATCCCAACAAGGTCCAGCAAAAAATTTGTCACTAATACTGTCATCATATTTGTAAAAATATTGGCTTGTAAAAGAAGCATCCAAATTTTTTACAAACTCCTCCAACAAATATTTACGCGCAAAAGAATCTACATCAATATAATCGCTATATGCTGCTTTTGTATAGGGACTGTGTCCATCTTTAGAAAAAATTGCATCCTCAAAATCTTGATAGCGATTGGCAATGTAAGATACTTGCTCATAAGATGCATACTTGGGACTTGCAAAAACCACTGGCTGCATTCGAGAAGTCAAAAATCCGCTTGCTTCCAATCCATAACGGTCGCTGGAATCAAGCTCCAATAAATATCCACCAGAGATATTATCTGGCTCTTTTTCGATCCGATATCCTTTGGTACTAAACAATCTTCCTTGAGGCTCCATAAAAAATTCCATAGAATCAAGTGGCACATTATTATTTAGTGTTTTCACTTCCTCCTCCAAATCCCGGATAGCCACTCTATTATTTCCCACTTCAATTTTTTCTGTCAGCAGATAGTTCCCGATAAAGTTGCCATTTGCATAAACATCTACGTATTGTGCATCTGGTGTGTACGCCAAATTTAAAAGTTTTGCTATAGAGAAGGCCATCGTGTTTCTAAGGAGCGTATTGTCAAAAGCATTTGCAATCAAAATCCATTTTTTCGCTAAACCCATACCAAACAAATCTGCTTTCTCTTCTAATTTTATGGTATACGACTTCTTATCGGTATCCTCAAAGGAAGAATTGCCACGACAGTGAATCTCTTCAATCCCTCCTTCAAAATATTTATGCCCGCGTCCATCGAAAAACAGCACTGTTCCAGACTCTAAATAATCCTTAGACGCATGTATCTGATCCAACGTGCCAGAATCTGTTTCCAGAAAAAGTGTAGGAATTTTAGAAGTATACATTACTTCTAAATCATACATAGGACTATCCTGTGTATTATCCAGGCTCACAGCATGATATCCCTCTGTAAAACAGTAATTTTTACCATTCTTTATTTTTTTTCCGTCAATATAAATATACTTTTCTCCAGAAAATGTCAAACTTAATTTCTTTCCTTTAAATGCGCCTGGCAAAAAAAGAAAATAGGTATTATTTTGCTCATCTTCCCACGATTTAACACAACTATTTTTTTTAATCCATACACAAAGCTCAAATTCTTTGTCAGAGGTGATAGACTGCTTAGCATTTGTAGAACTACCCTCTACAATATCCAACATTCCAATAGCGTACGTAACCAGAAATAGTAATAATATTATGACTGCTCTTTTATAATTTCTAAAACGAATCTCCATTAACGTTGCACCTTTAACCTTATCTACTCAAACTTGTTCTAAAGTATAAATCGCAATCCACCGTATCACAACAGATTTAGTTTCTTTTTAACAAAATTTTAAAGCTATTTATATTTTGTTTATATTTTTCTCAGCTGACATATCTTCCCTGAACTTTCGTATGCAATCGAACAGGGACGGTTACTTCCCCTACTCGCCACGCTGGACGTCCATCAAGCTTCTGTTGACATTTTTCCTTTATATGCCCGTGTGCATAAAAAATGATGCATCAACCTTTTGTTTCTGATGCACCACTCTATATTCTCTTTATTTATTATTCACACATTTTTACAACCCATACATTATTAATCTTCTGTACACATCCATTCTGCGGATAAACACTCATTTCTTGATATTTTCTTGTCTCCATAATCGCTGCCTTTTCGTCCGTATCAAGCGCAGCTGTCTCATATCCAAGAAAAGTACGGATAAAATTATCCCGCACGCCAGATGTAATCAGCCCATTTTCCAGCGCTAAACCAGACAACTCCCGCAAATCCTCTGAATCAAAAATATTAAGTTCCACACTGCTTGGATTATCCTTATAATAAAATTCTCCAAGAATCGTAATTTGATCATCTGCCTGAAAACCTTCCTGTGTTTCTGCCATAACAATTACACGATTGAAATACGCCTTCACGCGCTCTGTCGCAATGTCAGTCCGCAAATACGCCCGGTTCGTTAGCAAGTAATTACAATAACTGTTTACAAACATTGTCAAAATAACCGCGGCCACAAGTCCCCACTGCATTACCTTTTGCCATTTTGGGTACGCTACGCCTTTCTCCCAGTCCGAAATACAATATTCTAGCAATGCCAATACCAACACAAAAATAAGCACATATGCATAAAGCATTAACATTGAATAGTCAACCTCTGGTGCCATGAAATAAATAAATGCTGTCGCTAATGGCACAAAAAAACAATATACAATTAGCAGTAAAAATGACAAGATATCCTGATACAGTTTTCTCTGTATAGTCACAATCACAAATAATATAACTGCCAACACACACGTTATTTGATTCATTCGCTGTGCTGTCTGTGTAACAAAAGCAAAGGGCTTCCACAAAAAATATTCTAAAAAGCGCTTATAACACCTCGCAATCAATCTAGGCATCTCATCAATTGCAATCTGTCCCATATCACCGACGCCACCATATGTTTCACTATCCAAATTGGGATAAATAATATGTGACAGCTTCATATAAATCAGAACACAAACACCAAGTACAACGACGCACAGAATCCCTTTTTTTAGCATTTCAGGAAACGTTTTGTGATGAATCAAATCCGCAATCATTCCCATCAACATTAGCGTAATCGCAAAACTAATATAACTTTGATAAATTCCAAGAACACAGACCAATATTGCAGTACAAGGAAGCCACCCATACCGATATTGTCGGAGCAAATAAATCGCTATACACACCATAAAAATCCCAATTCCTGAAGTGTGTGCCATAAACATAAAAGTCATTGTGCTTACAACACTTGGAAAAGTTACCATAAGCGCTGGGATGAAAACTGCTGCTGTAACACTCTTTAATTGTAGTATTTCCAATACCAAACAAGCAGAAAACGTAAGAAGCAAAATAAAAAGAAATCCATGCACAGCTGGAATGCTATGAACACTTCCAAGTTTATGAATATATTTTAAAAACCATCGCCCAAGATAGTCACTACTTCCTGGACTACTCAAATTGTTTGCATCATCCCAATTTACCAATTTATGCGAAAACATATAAAAATGTGTCAGCCATCCTGTCAGCATACCCGAAACCAGGCAAATCTGGATATGTTTTGGAATCCTTCTTCCTAGTTGTGCCAATAGATCAAATTTCATCTCGTTCATCCTAATTACTCATACCTCTCATGATTCAACATAAAGGTGGTTCCAACGATATACGTCCCCGCCTCATAAAAGTTCAATCCACAATCCAGATATTCTGCAATCTCTTCCTGTGTAAACACAAAAACATACGTATCATCTGGATGCTGCAAACTATATTGTGTATCTTCTATCACACTGATTCCTCTTGCAAAATAAAAGATATTCATCGTCAACATGTTGTCATATGCCCATTTTGCCATCTCCAAAATCTGCCTATTTTCAAAATTATTGGATACCCATACGAAATGCGCAAGAGTTTCTTGATTTGTAAGCAACTCCCAAACTTCATCTTGAAGAGAAGAGATATAGGTACTATTTCCTTCAAGCCATTTTTTTTGTCCTTCTAATTTTTTATTGATATCGAATAGTTGTAAAAAACAACAAAATGCCAACACAAACACGGGCACAATTGACATTCTATTATTCTTTTGAATCACTGTTCCCCATAATTTTCCGTTGCAGACAATGACAATAATATAAATTAGATAGCACACTGGCCAAATAATCCTTCCTGTTGCACGAAAAATACTCCAATAATTTGTAAGTGTACTACTATCTGTAAGAACAAACAATAGTTTATTGTTCCAAGTCACAGTAGGCGATGCTGCAAATAGAATAAGACCAATTGCAATCAATATTCCTGATAGTACCTCTGCATAATAATTCTGTAACCATCTGCCACGTTTCCGAATGGTCTCTATTAGGATAAAAATTACAGCAATTGTGGCAAGAATAAAAACTCCCAATCCCAAATAAGCAAATCCCTCATATTGACTTTCATAGTACATTGGCAGCGCATCGAAAAAGCGCGAATATCCCTTCTCATTAAAAAAGCCATTTAAGTTAAAGCTACACTCTCCAAGCCCATCTGCACTGGGCGTCGCACGTGTAGAAAATCCCCCCAACAAATACGTAACTAAAACAATTGCCCCTGCAAATGAGACACCTGGCAAAAAACGATTTAGACGAATACTTTTATCTCTTAAAAAACTACATAAAAAATATCCGCACAAAAACGCACCGCACATAGGAAGAAAATATAAATGTATTGCAGCAATCAGCGCTCCAATTCCACCCCAATAAAATGTAGTCTTCTTCCAATTCTGATAGTCTTTTCTATGTCTTACAAACAAATAAATCGCCATCAGAATCAACCAGTGTCCCCCCAATGCCGTATGTCTAAACATTCGTTCAATCACAATTGGAGATACCACAAAAAAAATGCTGCCAATCAAAGTTTCTATCTTTCCCAATGAAAACTCTCGCAAAATTTTTGCTGAAAAATATCCCTGCAGTGCAAAACTTAATATTCCCCACCAGCCAAAATACTGAAATGGTTCTGGTAACAAAGGCGATAATATTTTAAAGAATACAGCCAACAATGGTATGGAATCCGTAAAAATTACCGAAGTATACGAAGGATAAGCTAAATTATTGGTAAGTCCAATCGGAAATGTCCATTCTGCGCGCCGATAAAAACACCAACCTAAGTAATGCTGTGTCAAATCTCCTTGTCCCAAAAGCCAATCATCATAGACAGGATTTAATACGCTTACACCATATATTAAAATAAATGCTATGCTGCCAATCAATGCGGCTAATCCAAATAATACTCTGTCGTTCTCTTCTCTTTCGCGCATACTTCCTCCAATTCAAAATATCATTGGCACTTTTGCTGGCTTGCATGTCTACAATTGTGTGGAAAGCTTATCTATATCAAAAATTGTGCTTCCACTAAGACAAAATTATATTTCACTTACCACTCAGATTCAAAGGGAAGTTTCTCTTCGCCTAAGATGAATCACTTTATTCTTCATTCCCACAGATATGTTGTGCGAAATGCAATAAATTTTTATATAGATATTTACTATATTTTTTCTGCAATACATCTGAAATAGAATGGCCGCTCAAGACCAACGCATAACGGCATCCAGCAGTTACAGCAGTCATTACATCAGATTCTTTATCCCCTACCATATAAGATTGCGTTAAATCAATATTCCACTCTTTGACTGCATGGTCAATTAGACCTGTACGCGGTTTTCTACAAAGACATTGATCCTGCTCTACATGAGGACAATAATAAAAAGCATCTATTGCGGCACTTTGTTTATCCAAAATCGCATTCATATATTGATGAAGTTGTTCAACATCTTGACTTTTATAGTATCCTCTGCCAATACCAGACTGATTAGAAATTACAATCAGCTTATACCCATGTACTTTTAGTAGACTTAACGCTTCATATGTTCCATCAATAAACACAAGTTTATCAACTTCGTGCAAATAGTTCACCTCAATATTTAGTGTTCCATCTCTGTCAAGAAAAATTGCCTTATTCATTTTATCCTCCATGCCGCTCTATCATGATAATGCTCGAATTACTTGATCTACAGTTACTTCATCCACACACTGATATCTACCTGTTTTCAACAAATTCTCTTTGCAAGCAGCAGTAATTTTCTCATATGCACAGCCCGCACAATGCTTCTTTGCACTGCACACAATAATTGGCTCGTGTTCTTTGCAATCACGTTCACAGCGATAAGGAAGAAATCTGCCATACGCAAACTCTCCAAAAATACAAATTCCTTTTGTGTTCACTGCAGCTGCAAAATGAATACCGCTGGTATCATTTCCTATCAACAATTCTGCATTCCGAATAATCTCGGCAAGCTCAGACAGTGTTGTCTTTCCAAATAAATTATGGACTCTATTTCTTAGTTTGTTATGTTCTATTGCTTCCACAAATTGCTCAAATAAATACGCTTCATTCTGTCCTCCACACAAATATAAGTCCACTCCCTTTTTCATAAGAATATGTTCCCCTACTTGTGCATATCGGTTAATTGGCCACATTTTCTTACCAGAACTTGCCCCCGGAAAAATAACAATGTATGGCTTTGGTGGTATAATTTCTTGACGAACAGACATTTGTGGTAGAGACGGATATCCCGCCTGAAATTGATGTCCAAGCCCTCTGAGAAAAACTGCATTTCTCTCAAGTTCCATCAAATCCTTTCCCCCTGACGGAATTAGCCTATCATAACTATCATCCAATATTTTGCGGATATGACGTAATGTTATAAATCTGCTTAGATTGACTCTGGACTCATCTGCCACAAAAGCAATTTTTTCTTTTGCCGGAATGTTCCTTGCAAGCAAATCCATATCAATTGTGCGCGAATATGCTGTCTGCAACACTGTATGAAACGCCCTATTATGAAAATAACTCCAAATTTCTTTCTTATAGCTCAAATCCGTTTCAAACTTCTTGCTATCAATTGATATCACTTCATCAAAAAAGCCTGTATTTTTTGCGATATCACTGCAAAACGTATTGCATACTAAAGTAATTTTCTGCCCTACATACAATTTCTTATACTGTTCTGCACTGTCAAGCCAAATTAAAAAATCTCCAATCGCGTCGATTTTTATAATAAGAATCCCCTGTGCATCATAGGCAGCAGGTCTTCGATTTTTAAGTCTTGCTGCCCGAAACTGTGTAAACCAGATACGAATCCATCTGTATGCTTTATTCCATACACTTCGCCATGCCATATCACTCGAAATCCTCCACCCAAAAGCCTTGTTTTTGCAGTCCTTTTTCTATCAATCCACAGAGAGTATGAATTAGCAGAATATGCATTTCCTGAATCCGCGGTGTATTCTCTGAAGGAACATTCAGCAGATAATCTGCCAGTAACTTTATCTTTCCACCGGTAGAACCGGTCATTCCAATCGTATATATGTTCTGCTCTTTCGCCTCCTGTAAGGCACTGACAACATTTGCAGAATTACCACTGGTCGATATGCCAAACAAGACATCCCCTTCCTTTCCCAACGCAATTACTTGTTTCGAAAAAACATTCTCAAATTCATAATCATTAGAAATTGCTGTCATCACTGTTGGATTTGCATTGAGCGCAATTGCTGCGATTCCTCTGCGCTCCATTTGATACCTCCCCACAAGTTCTCCAACCATATGTAGTGCATCCGAAGCACTACCGCCATTTCCACATATCAAAAGTTTATTCCCTCTCTGATATGCATCAATACAAACTTGAGTCACCTGCTCTATCGTTTTCATCAACAGTTCATCACGCAAAAGCGCTTCTTTTACCATGATGCTCTCTTGGATATTTGCTCTAATATAATCCAGCATACACTCTTGCCCCCAATTTAATAAACGTCATAACCTTTTGCCAGATAATTACATACATAATCCTTTGCGCCTTCCTCAAGAGAAGTAAATGGCTCCTGATATCCTACAGCACGCAGTTTGTCCATTACCGCCTCTGTATAATATTGATACTTTGGGCGCAATGTTTCTGGCATATCAATATATTTTATATTTGGCTCCAAATTCATCGCTCGAAAAGTAGCGGATGCCAAATCATAAAAACTTCTCGCTTTCCCTGTCCCAAGGTTAAACAATCCATTAATATTGGGGTGGTCAATCATAAACAGAATTACCTTACAAATATCCTTTACATACACAAAATCGCGAAGCTGTCCCCCATCTGCATAATTCTTATTGTAGGACTTAAACAATCCCATCTCACCTGTCTGCGTAATTTTATTGAAAGAATGAAAAATTACGCTCGCCATCGACCCTTTAAAATATTCATTTGGACCATAGACATTAAAAAATTTAAAACCCACATACTGTTTGGGTCTTAATATCTGCTTTTCTACCCATAAATCAAACAATTGTTTAGAATATCCATATCCATTCAATGGCTGCAAACTACTGATATCCGTTCTATCATCAAAACCTTGCGTTCCATCGCCATAGGTGGCAGCACTGCTCGCATAAAGAAAACTAATCTGATTTTCCACACAAAAATTCCACAATTTCTGTGTATATTCTAAATTATTTTCATATAAAAAATCAAAATTCTTTTCTGTAGTAGAAGAACATGCCCCCATATGAATTACGTGTGAAACTCTACCAGAATATCTCGGAAGCTGCTGCAAAAAGTCATCGCGATTAATGTATTTCATATATTTCTTATTTCTCAAATTCATCCACTTATCTGTCTCTGCAATATGATCGACGACAATTATATCTTCTAACCCACGGTCATTAAGAGTTCGCACAATACAACTTCCAATAAAACCAGCACCTCCAGTTACAATAATACTCATGACGATTCCTCCATTGTCTTTTTAATTTTTTCTACGATATTCGTTGTCGAGCATCCATCAATCATACTAACATAAATTACCCTGCCTCCATAGATAGCGGTACTATCCATCTCTGGAATGTGTACGCCTGCATAGTCTCCACCTTTCACAACAATATCCGGCTGTATCTTTTCAATAATGCTACAAGGTGTTCTATCTGAAAAAATGCACACATAATCTACACTCTCAAGCCCTGCAATGACAGTCGCTCGCTCCTGCTCTGGCACGATTGGTCTTAAATGACCTTTGAGTGCCCGAACAGAACTGTCCGAATTAAGCAATACCACCAAAATATCTCCCCTTGCCTTTGCCTCCGCCAAATACATGACATGTCCGGCATGAAGGATATCAAAACATCCACTTGTTGATACTACTCTCTGTCCCTGTCGTTTCGCTTTCTGTACCTCTTTTTTAAGCTCATCCAAAGTTATAATCTTTTTTTTCATTTAATTTCTCCAACAACTCATCCCTTGTGACAACTGCTGTTCCTCTTTTTCCAATAACAATCCCCGCTGCAATATTGGCCAAAATCACTGCATCGTCAATTGTAAGCCCACTTGCAAGCCCTAATGTAATTGCACTGATTACTGTATCTCCTGCACCTGTCACATCAAACACTTGAACTGCCTTAGATGCATAATCCCTTCTATTGCTACATGGTTCAAAAATCGAAATTCCTTCAGGTCCCCTTGTTACAATAATGCGTTTTGCCTTAGAGCACGCCAAATAAGCCTTACCTGCTCTATCTAATGAATCCAAATCTACTATTTTAATATTCACTGCACTTTCTAGTTCAAGATTATTTGGCTTGACAAAATCTGCATTTTCAAAAGCATCAATATGTCTACTCTTTGAGTCAACTGTAACAATAACTTGATTCTGATTACAAATCCGAATAATCGCTCTCACAAATTCTGAATCTTCCAACACGCCTTTGCAATAATCTGAAAGCACTACTGCATCCCACTGAGAAATATGAGAAGCAATATAATCAAAAATTTTGGTACGAACCATTTCTTGTATGGGACTACTATCTTCCTTATCCACACGAAGAAGCTGCTGCGCCTTAGTTGCAAAACGTGTCTTCACAGTAGTCAGACGATTTTCATCTGCAAAAATTCCCGCTATATCAATAGAAGCATCTCTTAGAAATTCTCTTAGCCATATTCCGCTGTCATCCAATCCTGCTACGCCTGCTATAGCAAGCTTTCCGCCCATAGCATGCATATTTAGAGATACATTGGAAGCTCCTCCTGCATTCCGCTGTGTCCCTCTATAATTCAGAACAGGAACAGGTGCCTCCGGTGATATTCTGCCTACTTTTCCTAGAATGTATTCATCTACCATCAAATCTCCCAGCACCAAAATCCGCTTCTGTTTAAAATCATTCAGAACAGCATTTTTTAATCGGTCCTCTAACATAAAGTTATAATCCTTTCTTAGCTTTCTTAAAATAAAAGTTATTATTTCTGGTCGGCTTCTTTCTGCTCTTTTTCCTTTACACGCTCAATATTTGTCTCCCGTTCAATATAGATAGGGCGATTCTTTACCTCCATATAAATTCGTGCAAGATATTCACCAATTACCCCTAACGTTGTGATAATCACTCCCCCCAGAAACAAAAGGACAATCATAATGCTGTTGTAACCAGTTCTAGGAACAAGTGGATTTTTGAGCGCGGCAATACCAATTGTAGCAGCATACAGAAAAGAAACAATTGTAATGATTATACCGAGATATACCACTCCGCGCAAGGGTGTTGTTGCAAATGCAATAAATCCATTATATGCATAGCGCAACAACCCTAAAAAACTCCATTTTGTATGTCCCGCAATTCGTTCAACATTTTGATACTCTATCCACTTATTCTTAAATCCCACCCAAGAATAAATTCCTTTTGTAAATCGTTCTCGTTCACTCATTAACACAATAGATTCCACAACGGTTCGCTTCATTAAACAATAGTCTGTACTCCCTGAAATCAAGTCCAGAACCGTTATATGATTGATAATGGAATAGAACGCCTTTGAAAAAGCACTTCGTATTAAAGGCTCTCCTTTTCTGGATACGCGCCTTGCAGTAGCTCTATCATACCCTTCCTTTTCAATTGCATCAATCATTGGAACGAGCAACTCTGGTGGATGTTGTAAGTCTGCATCTATCAGGGCAACATAATCACCAGTGCTTTTGCTTAACCCTGCGTAAATTGCAGACTCCTTTCCAAAATTCCTTGAGAGCGCGATATATTGTATAACTCCTTCCCTCGCAATTGATGCAACTCTTTTAATCTCATTTAATGTATCATCTTTGCTTCCATCATCCACAAATGTAATGATAAAACGAAAAGTAGGAAGTTTTTGAAAAACTTCCTTAACAGCTTTGTAAAATAATTCGATACATTTTTCTTCGTTATAACATGGTACGATTAATTCTATTGTTTTCATGTATTTTCCTTCGATATTTTATATTGCTTCTTTTCAATCACTTTTCTTTATTATTATGCCTTGTCCTTCCCATAGGTTTTCCCCATTTTAACAGGATAATGGAATATTTTCAATACAACATACCATACAATCATAAAAAATGTATACTCTGTATACCAGAAATGATTTAAAAAATATAAATCTCTATTTTTTATTGTTAATCTTACTGCATCCAAAACTACAGGAACAACCAAAACACAGTATGGTATAAAAAGCAACCTTTTTCTATGAAGTCCACTCTCCTTTTTTCTGCGCTGTTCAAAACCTACTCCTTCTGTTCTGAACAAATTATTCTTAACACGCCACTTAAGTTTATTTAAGTATATTTTTTTATTTAATATAGCACGATGGCACAGAAAATCATCTTTCATCACTACTGCACACCTTGTTTGTTGAACCATATTAGAAAAAATATTTGCAGCATAGCTTTTGTCTTCCCCATCTCGATAATAAATTTCACGTGCAGTTTCAATTTCAAACATATTGCCCAAAGCATCAAATAAAGGAAGCACTGCACATCCCTCAAAATTTAACAATATTCCATTTCCAATATCTTTATATTTATACTGCTTTGTTAAATCTTCTATACGATTATATCCATTGTATCGATAAACAAAATTAGAGAATGGATCACCAATAAAGTTTGCATATCGCACTACTCCTTTTTCTCCTTTTTTACACACTTGACCTGTTGATACAATATTTTTTACAAAGGGGAATTTTTCCATAATCCTAATTCTATTTTTTAATGAATTTAAGTTTATAAAAGACTCATCCGAATCAATAAAAATTCCATATCTACCTTTTGCGGCCAGCAACCCCTGTTGTTTTGCAAATTCAGGTAATTTTCTTGTATTGTGTATTATTGCAGCATGATATTTTTGTGCAATCTCTGCTGTTCGATCTGTAGATCCCCCATCCACAAGTAAAATTTCTACTTGTGTCTGATCAAATTCTTGTTGTCGAATACTTTTCAGTGAGTCTTCCAATGTTTTTTCTGAATTAAAAGTAGGCATTATAATGGAAATACTATATGAACTCTTTTTTCCTTGTTTCTTCACCTTATCTAAAACCTCCACACTTTACCAACCTCGAAGCATTCTGATTAAGCGAAACCATATTTTAGGACACTTTTTCCAAAATAAAATACTCCAATAAACACCCCAATCCTTCCACCCATTTTTGGGAACCCTTCTCAAATCATTTATATACTTATCATATAATCTGTGTATTTCAGAAAAATAATTGTTTCTTTCTTGTTCATTTCTTTCATGTGCATATACCATAAACCACGACCGCAATACTACCAGATACCCTCCTGGCAGAACCGCATTATAGACATCCTTCCATCCAAGTACTCTATAAAAATCCAACTCCTCTTCCAAAGCATATACATAATGTTTAACATGTAATGACACTGTACTTTTATGACTTAATGACATAGCGCAAACCCGATACAATATATGAATCTGATTTGTCACCACAATTTTTTTTGCCATTCCAGAAACACGACTCGCACAGAAAGAATCATTGAAATAATGTGTAGGCATTTTGTCCTTTACTTTCATAAAAGCCTCTACCATCTGATCCATAAAAGCTCTCTTAAATAACATTCCCCAAAAAAATCCAGGACGCACATCTGTATTACAACGATATTTTAATCCAAAATCATGTCCAGACATTACTTGTGGTTTTCCAAGGATATCTTTTGACAAGTTTTCTTCCCAGTTATAATTGGTTATTTCTGAAAAATCATTCACTCTTCTATTAAATGTTGTAACCACTTCAGCATCAGGATAACAATCTGAAATTCTCATAACATCCTCAAGCAAATGTGGACTCCACACATCATCATCATCAGACAATATAATATAATCTCCTGATGAAACCCTATATCCACACTCTCTTGCGGCAGACGCTCCACTATTTTCTTGATGAAATACATGAACCCTTGCATCAACATGCTTATAATGATTCATAATTTCCAATGTTTGATCTTTTGATCCATCGTCCACAAGAATCAATTCTATATTTTTATATGTTTGTCCCAAGATACTATCTACTGTTTCATTTAGAAAATCAGCTCCATTATAAGAGCCAATCACAATACTAATCAATCTATTGTCTTCCACTTTCTACTCCTCTCAGGCTCCTGTCATGATATAAACTTTTAGGTTCAATAATCAAAATCATTAATTTTCCCATCATCATCCAACCATGTCACCCCAACTACAAAATCACTCACATTGTAATATTTCAGCTCATGCAGAATAGAATCCGTAAATATAATAGATGTTTGTATTGGATATGCCAAATTATCTGTCATTCCAATCGGAAAATGCCAATCTACCTTGCGATAAAATTCCCAACCAAGATAATGTTGTGACAAATCTCCATGTCCAAACAGCCAGTCTACAAAGCAAGGATTCAAGATCCGAACTCCATAAATCATCACAAATAATATCACTCCCAATAAAAAACCAATAATAGGAAAATATTTCCTGTTACATATTATAATAAGTTTTTCCACCGAAGATTTGCTCCTTCACTCGCTACTATACATTATTTTTAAAAAAATAACCATAAATATTTACAAAAAAGCGTTTCTATTTCTTCTATAATATAATGTATCTATAAACTCTCCGAATACACTACCTGCATCATCCCACAAAAAATGAGAAGAATACTGGTATGCACTCTTCCTAATATTTTCATAATCTATCTTGTTAGATAGGATGGTATGCATTTGGTATAACAATCCATCGACAGTATTTTCTTTACATAGATAACCGGCTTTTCCATAATTAATCGCTTCGCAAATACCTGGAGAATGAAATGCAATACATGGTGTACCAACACACCCCGCCTCTGTAATCGGAATCCCCCATCCTTCTCTAATAGAAGGAAACAAAAGCACCCATGAACGACTTAATAATTCCAGCTTTTTTTCCTCTGAAACATATCCCCAACTTACAATATCGCCTGTAGGATTATCTCCCAATGCATCTTCCCATATCAAATGATTTTTGTTACAAACAGGCATCAAATTTTTATTTACATATTCCTGATCTTTTTTTCCAAGAATCCATAATCTTGCATTAGGATTTTCCTTTTTCAGGCGAGCAAGCGCTTCTACTGCCATGTCAATTCCTTTATATGGCGAATATCTACCTGCATATATGAAGGTTGGATTTGTCTCTTTTTGACACCAATCTTCTATTTTCCATGGTTTAAAGGATACTCCATTATAAATAATTTTTATTTTATTTTTATCGTATCCTCTTTCGATAAGTTCATCTCTTGTTGATTTTGACACCGTAATAACCGGATCAAAACGATTTAAGCGCAAAAAACTCTCCTCAAATGCCTTTCCTATTTTACTAAATGGGAACTTTGCACTATAATCCCAAATTTCCTTAGTAAGTTGATGAATATAAAAAATTCGTTTATAATGTTCAACCCAAAAAGGTGTAAAAAACCGATGTGTATTGCACTGATCTATTACAAAATCAATGCAATTACAATGTCTTTTATAAAATCGTATTGCTGCTGGAATCACTGTAAACACATTTCCTTGCCTAATATATGTTACTCCGTCAATATCCTCGCGTTCTGGTTGTCCCTCATATCTCGGCGCAAAATGATATATCTTATATTTTTTTTTATTAACACGGCTTAACATCTCATGTGTATGAACTTCTGCACCACCTGCCTTCGGCGATCTAATATCTCGCCATGATAATGCTAGTATTGTTATTTTTTTCATAGAATACCTCCCTATACTATAGTTCCTCTATACACATGAATGTCAACATGCTTATCATTAAAATTGAAAGTAAATAAATGGACTTGCCCCTGTATAGGCGAGACCAATCGTCAATCCAATAAACACAAACCAAATAATCAATGAAGATATCTTATTCAAATCCATAATTCCATAATATCCATCACAAAATTTTTTTGATTTGCTTTTCTGATAAGCTTTTAAGTGACAGACAATCATAAGAAACAACGAAACAAATGTCCATGAATACAGATGATTCACTCCCCTGCCAAATGAAAACATACGTTGTATTATCACAAATGCTGTACTTATATTGTCTGCCCTAAAAAATATCCAACACAGACATACAAAAATATTCGTTATAATAATATATAGAATATTCTGAACCACACTCTGTTTTCTATCTTTACTCACAAATATTTTGTGTACACACAATGCAATTCCATGCAGCAACCCCCATACAATAAATGTCCAATTCGCTCCATGCCATAAACCACCTAACGCCATAGTGAGCATTAAGTTCAGATAAGTTCTTATCTTTCCTTTTCGATTGCCTCCCAAAGGAATATAAAGATACTCTTTTAGCCATGTGGACAGACTAATATGCCAACGCTTCCAAAACTCCGATACATTTTTTGAGATATATGGCATATTAAAATTTTTTGAGAAATCATATCCAAGGCATTTTGCACTTCCTATCGCCATATCTGAGTATCCTGAAAAATCAAAATAAATCTGCATTGCATAAGATACTACTGCCAAAGCAATTGTCCCTGCACTGAATACTGTCGGATAGCAAAACACCTCATCAACATACACAGATAAATTGTCAGCTAGTACAATTTTCTTAAATAACCCAAATACAAAAATCTGCAATCCTGTTTCAAGATTTCTAATAGAAATATTTCTATCCTCTGACAACTGTGGAAGAAATTCTGAAGCTTTTACAATCGGACCTGCTACTAGCTGTGGAAAAAAAGCGATGTAGAGCGCCACATTAACAAAATGTTGTTCCGCTTTTATTCTTCCTAAATGAACATCAGCAATATAACTAATTGCCTGAAATGTATAAAAAGAAATTCCCACAGGAAGAATAATATTTAATGTTCCAGCACTTGAAATAGAAAACATTTTGCAAAATGACTCTACAAAAAAATTATAATACTTAAAAATACCAAGTGCAACAAGAACAATGCAAATTGTTGAAAACAAAACAATCTTGTTTTGATGATATAATCCGGCAAAATATGCAGTAAGAGTCACAAACAAAATCAAAAGGCAAAATCGCCAATCCCACCAACCATAAAAGATATAACTAGCAATCAGTAAAATCATATGTCGAATAAAATAAACACGCTCTCCGAATTTTTCTTTTACCGTCTTCACATTTGTTATTCCCTCTAGAACAATAACAAACAAAAAAAATATAATAAATGTTAAACTTGCAAAAGTCATCTATTTCCCCTCAATTTCCATAATTTTATCAAACAGTGCGTTTGCAACTAACTCGTGTCCTCTCCTATTTAAATGCCCTTTGCCTGCTTCTGTGTTTGAAAAACCGAATGGCAGTTCATAATTCTGTCTATAGTTTTCAAGAAATATCCCTGACATATCCAGAAATTCTATTCCATAGTCTTTGCACACGGCTGCAAACTCTGCTATATCTTGCGAATTTCCAGCCGTTCCTACTGTTCCATCATCATTTATACAGGTATTTGGCATGTAAAAAACAAGCAACTTGACATTATAACTGCTGGCTTCCTTAGCAATATTTTCCATATATCTGTTTAATTGTGTATTATAATCCAGAGTTGTATTTTTCAACTCTCCAAAATCATTGTTGTCTGTCTCGTTTGCTGTATCATCGTTATTCTCTGCTAGACTGATATCATTCAGGCCACACATATCTCGAATCTGCTTATGTAACAGACAAAAATAGGGTACTTTCTGCATATAATAAATCAAACCAGAATCAAATGCAGGTGTTTTCTTACGTGTTCCTGTTAGCACTTCCTCCATACGTTCCATGGATAATTTTACTGACCGTGTCTCTATAATAACATATTCTTGTGGAGAATATGTTTCCAGTGCATTCTTTAGATTATCCGAACACATGTAAAAGGTATGTCCTTCCATTCCAATATTGTATACTCCATAACCCATATCTGATGTTTTCATCATATGATTTAGCAAATACGATACGGAATTTTTTTGCGGAACATTATATGCATTCATATGGGATGACCCCATCAGCAAAATGTCAATATCTTCTTTGTCCAGCATATATGCATTATTATATCCATTTGCATCATTTATCCCCCATGCAAATCCTTCATAGCCAACAGAATGAAACTTATTTTCCCAAGAGTAGTCTGTCGCACCCGTTTCAGAAGTTCTTCTTATTCCGTGATTATAATAAAATAAACTAAATACCGATAGTATTACTACCGCTGCAATACCTGCTACAAAACATTTTAGTAACCAAATTAGAACTTCCTTACCCTTTTTCATTTAACAAAATTCCTCATTCTATAATTAGTGCATTATCATAACTTTATCAATTATAACTTATTTATCCAAAAAAATCCACAATATTATTTTTGTCAATTCTTTACTAGTTTTATACCTATTTTTTGTATTATTTGTATACAAAAACTCTAAAAAAGAAAAACGCAGATAAATTAAAATCCTATCGTAAAACTATATAGGTATTTTAATTTATCTGCGGAAAATTTTATAAATAGTTATTCTTTCATCGAATCCAGCCAAAAGCTGTTTCATATAAATTGCTATTTTCCATTAATTTATTATACTTTTGAGTAATTATCTGCCTCTCCTTCTGAAAATTTTTACACATCTCATGAATCATTTTATCAAGGGTAGGCTCATCATATCCCGACAAGTCCATAACATACTCCTCCTGTGCAACCTGCCCTGCTAACTCCTGGTACTTGTCTGCCCACCCAATCACAACACATGGCGTACCTGCCTTATAGGAATGCACTACACCATGATACCGCGAAGCAACTGCAAAATCAACTTGTACAATCAGTCTAGAAAATTCAATGCAGTCAATCTCGGCATCAATATATATCACTTTGTCTTCCATTACAAATTTGTTTGCTAGAGCTGAACAAAACTCCTTGTCACTGTCACAGTGTCTGATAATATATACATGTTTCCCCTCGCATAGCAACGTACGAACTGCCGATTCATAGATATCTTGCCCATTCACATTTATTGCATGTACTTTAAGTTTTTGGTTTGGTATTACGGCCACACTTCCCGCTTTTATTTCGTACATCTTCATCAAGAGTAAATTTTTATAAAAATGTTTTGGATTCAGATTTTGACCTAGCAGAACCAAATCAGGCGACAAAAAAAGATTCTCTGCCAAACAATATGTTTTTATCATGTCAAAACCAGCCTGCTCTCTTGCATAAATCCTTTTTGGATATTGCAAAATCTTTTTTGCCTTTTTCAACAGTACCCATCCAGACCACTTCGGATAATCAAATGGACCAAACGACTGCGGCATAATAACTACAGGAATTTTAAATTTTTTCATAAACTCTATTTTCTTCAGCCATATATAATTATCCCAAAATCCAAATTTACTTGAAAAAACAAATCCACTTGCATCGACACACAAATCCGCGTTATATAAAACCTTACGTAAATTTATACTATTTCTTTGGCTCTGTATTCCCCTGACACGCCCTGCTAGACCGTACAGTCCTCCTTTTGCATCAAAAAAATCTGCCGGATAAAAAGACAAAGTACACAGCTTATACTGTTCCTTGTATTTTTTCAATTGTTGTTCAGAATTTTTACACAGTGCAACCACTCTCTTATCTGTCCATCTTCTTTGCAGATAATACCACAAGTGAAACATCATTGCCTCTGCACCTTTATTATTAAAATTAATACCTGTAATTAAAATGTATCTCATATAGATGCCTCCTATTGAATCCTTATTCTCTGTGGGTCTTCTCTCTGCATTTGCGGAGCACTTTTTTGCATCCGTTTAATAAAATCTCTCTTAAATAGCCAAATTCCGCTGTCTTATAATAAAGCAAAAAATACCCACTGTTTGGTATTAACATCGCAATAATACATCGTACTACAAATCCTTCTATACCGCCAAACGGAATCGCGACTGTTAGCCATACAGTTATAGTCCCTGTAAGTAGCGTTACAAAAACAGCTTTTCCATATGCATAAAAATAATATCTGACTGGTTTCTTAAAAACATTTCGATAAATTAATACTGGATCATACCACCAAGTTGTCAGCAGCCAGCTCAAAATAGTTCCCAAAATAACCCCTGCAAGCCCAATCCGTACAACCAGCACAATCGAAATAACAATATTTAAAATTGCTGTCATAACTGGTCGCATTTTTCCTTTCCAAAAAAGTCCACAAGCATCCCTATATATAAACGAGGTTCTTTGAAAACCATTTATCATAAAATACAAAACCTGCAAAAATACCAAATCTGCCGAAAAAGTTCTCTCTTTACCAAAGAAAATCAAAATAATTGGATTAATTAACACTAAAATGCTAATGCCAACAAACGAGTAAAACCAATAACAAAGCAACTGCATACACCGAAAAATAAATTCACTTTTTTCTTCTGACTCCTCAACAAATAAATTTCCTATCGTTGCAGTTATCCCCGCAAATAGTTGCATGGCAATCTGAGAAATTCCAGAAATTATCGTCTGATAATTTCCATATAATGCCACAACTTTTATATGAATAAAAGCGGATATCAAAATATTATCTGTAGAATTGACAATTGTTGTATTCACTTTAAACAATGCCATGCCAAATACATCTTTAAAAATATGCTTTTTTTCGTTTGTCTGAAGTCTCTTATAACCCAAATCTTTTATAAAAGGATATACTCTATCTACTGTAATCGAAACCGAAATATTGATCAGAACATTTGAGAGAAGTCCAATGACAGAATAAAGCAAAAAATCTCGAAATATTGCAAGTGTGATAAGTTGAACTGCTGTCACAAGAAAATTGATGATAACTTGGTAAAAATTTACTAAATACAGTTTTTGATCTGCGCGCAGCAAAATGCTCTTATATGCCCAAAACCAGTAAGACGATGCAGACTGAATCACATACAACATATAAATTAAATTCAAATCTACCAAGTCTGTTGTTCCCTTAACAAGCCATGGTAAAAAAGGAAGTAGAATCATACCTGCTGCTATAATAACAAAACCAATCACGAAATAGATGTGTTTGAGAAAATGCATAATTGACTTGATTTTTTCCGTGTCTTTCTCTACTAACGGCTCATACAAACTAAACCCAATTGCTGTTCCAATTCCCAACTCCGCCATGCTAAGAATAGACAATATATTGGTAAGGAGACTGGAAATTCCCAGATATTCATCACTGAGAAACTGGACAAAAATAATACGACTCACAAAAAGAAGCACACCCGAAAAAAGTGTCCCTACTCCCCCCACCACGATATTCATAATTGCCTTTTTAACTCTCATCTACTTCTCCATCATGATTTTCTGCGCAAATGCAACACAATAAGCAATCCACCCAACTTCATTCTGGCTAGTTTCATCGTGCGATACCATCTAATACGCCCATAAGAGCGACTTTCTCCCAGACATTGCTTTCTCAATTGTTTTTTCAGGCGCTCTCTGTTACTGCTACCAGCTTTATCGTCCGCTGTCCCAAATGGCTCTAAATCATAAGGAACCCCATATTCCACTTGACGCCCACTATGTGCTTCTGCAAAAACCAGATTATTCATCCACTGGTTTTCAAACTTTTTCTCCAAGTGCTGTGAGCTTGCGATATTCTGATACTCAGCGCGGAACATGAAAAATTCCTCCTGACAATACTTCCATGCTTTCTGCCCAGACGCAGTCCTGATAATCAGACTACTTGACCCTTCTGCAGAGTCATTCTTTTCGGTATAATTATCCCCCACTGATAAATCTGCCTCTACATTTAATTTGTCCATGCAATATAGACATCTTTTCTGTTTACAGAACTCTTTCACCATCATCCGTTCGTTCGCTGACAGATGTACATACATTCCATTCTGAAACTCCATGCGGATATTTCCTGGCCAGCCACCCGCTCTTTTATCTCGAAAATGCAGCGCTTTCACCGGACTGTTCCACGGTTTTAATCGTTTTAAATATTCATATATAGAATATGTCATTGTCTGATCGCAAAACAACCCCAATATCAGAATATTCTCACGGCTGCGCCCCGCCTCCTTCAGCGCGTTACACAACCCATGTACTGCACAGCCTGTCCCAACAAAAATAACTTTTTTATCAGAGTTTTCCAAAATAAACCGAACTGCTTTTTCCTGCGACACAGGAAGATATCTTGACTGTTGTGTTCTATACAGTATATCTTCTTCACAGACAGGTTTTGTCTCCAACTGATTTTCATAATCATAATCCAATACAAGAAATGCTGTATGATACTGCCCATCCCGCAGCAATTTTCGCACCATGGCTGTAACCACCCCACCACTAGATGCATGTTTCAAAAGCTTTTTATCTTTTGCTTGTACAGAAAAGCAAACTAACTTCTTTTCCCTCTTAGTATCATATGTGTATAAATATCCTGGACAAGTTCTAAGACATTTTCCACACTGAATACATTTATCATAGTCAATTATTGGCAGGTATGTTTCATTTCGTCGCTTAAAACAAATACAAGATACAGGGCATACTGCTACACATATCCCACATGATGTACAAAGCCCATCATCTGTTGTCCTATCAATATTTTGCGTTTTTTTATCCATATATTCAAATCTTCTCCCAGCCTAATCTGTTATTACATCTTTTGCTTTACATAGTAATTTGAATCTAATTTCCTGTGACTACGATTTTCTACCCATTTTTTAAGCAGGTCAAAATTCAATTGTCTCCATGAAAAAAGTGGAATCTTACTTCGGAAAAACTGATTCATAATATATAGATACTTTTTGAGTCCATAATGCTGTCGCACTGCCATGCATATCATCCCCAAGCCTGTACAGTCCAGATTTTTGAAATCCCTTTTAGAATATTTTTTTTTGATAAACCGACAAACTTTTAAAAACTCTTGCAACCGAATTTTGTAGGCATCCCACTCTATATGTGTTGTCAATGACCCTTTGTTTTTAGTAACACAATATATTATCTGCTGTGAAACGGCAACCTTATTACTATGATAGCCAACTTTGGTCATAAACATAATATCATTAAAAAATAATACCTCATCAAAGCGAATATTATATTGATATACTACTGAATGACGAATCATGCTTGCCCATGGTGCGTTTGTCGCAAGCTTAATGCGCAGCAGATTTTCTCTGCTAGGCTTTGCAATATACTGGTTTATCCGCTTTTCATATGCCTCATGTCTGTTGCACAGTTTTCCTGAATCGAGATAAATACTGGTTGGCGTAAAAAAAACTTCATCATAATCTAACTCAAAATATGCGGATACAATATCGTACATTCCTTCCACATAAAAATCATCTGCATCAGCAAATAATAACCATTTTCCATCCGCATGTTTCAACCCAATATTTCTACATGCTCCAGCACCCTTCACATGCGAATCATTTATATAAAATTCAACAATCTGACCATATATCTCTCTCACATGTTTAAGCTTATCCAATTCCACACTACTGTTATCATCAACGACTACAATTTGTATATCTTTGTCCGCTGGAATAGAACGAATAAGTTTCTCCAATAAATCAGGAGTATTGTAATGTGGAATAATTATGCTAAGGTTTCTTTTCCATTCTTTTTTCATTCTTTTTCCTTTAAAAAATGATTTACAAAAAAGTGTGCTTTTTTGTAAATCTATAATTATAGTTCCTAATTTAGTTTACATCAGTTCAGGTAAGTTTGCAATAATAATTTTTCGCCTCTTTCGA
>BLMC01000040.1 GCA_011959805.1 Lachnospiraceae bacterium
CAAAGGACAGCGTTTTTCATTTCTATTTGAGCCGCCAAAAGGCGGCATGGGGGATAATATGCGTTTATTAATACAAAATAGTTTACTTATAATAATTGGTGTATTGCTTTTTACAGCGGGCATTATAGATATTAGAAAACAGATAGTTAGCAGACATCTGCTTTGGATGTTGTTTTTCGTATGTTTGGTAGCAGCGCCATTTATGGCGGAATATGGAATATTGGGAATAATAGGTGGACTGGCAGTTGGATTTTGTGTTATCGGAATTTCCATCGCATCAGGAGAACAGATTGGAAGAGGAGATGGGATTGTGATTACTGCCATTGGCATGGCGTTTGGTCTGCGCAAATGTCTGCTTGTGGTCTGCATTGCCTCCTTTTTAATGTCTCTTGTCGCAATTGGAATTTTGCTATTTCGGAGAGGAAATAGACAGACACGGATTCCGTTTCTGCCAGCGGTATTTGCAGGATATGTATTTTGTGCAGGGCAGGTGTTAATTTGTTGAGTGCAGTTATAAAATGTTATGCTAAAAATGAACAGCAAACTTTTGAGGCAGCATACTTTACAGTGGAAGCAGCTTTAATTTTACCAACAGTAATGTTATTTACAATTATGATGATATTTTTGGCATTTTATAGTTATGATAGATGTATTATAGAGCACTGTGCATATGAGGCTACACTAAGAGGAACAGGAAGTCAAATTTCATCAGCAACAGAAGCTGAGACAATAGCGCGCATAGCAGCACAAAGATTGGTTGAGGATAGATTGTTTGCTCTACAAGATTTTTCTTATGAGGTGTCTGTGGATGCCAAAGAAGTGACAGTGACTTATTATTGTGAGATAAATATGCCTTTTATTACATGGCTTGGTGAATATCTATCTGAAATTGATATGAATCTTAAAGTTTCCAGAAGTGCAAAAAGGCTCAATCCAACACGAACAATTCGTAGTTTTATGTCAATTAATATATAGAACAGTAGTTTACAAGTTTTTGTAAAAGTTATATTTTCATAGTTTTATATTGAATAAATATTCAATTTTTTCATGTTTTGTAGGTGTTAAAATGTATAATTATTATATTTTAAACAGTAAATTGTAAAATTTTTAAAAAGTTGTAAACTGGTGTATATAGAATTATTGTTACTATTCACGATATGGAAACTGCTCATAATAACGGTTTGGGCGATATAAAAAGTTTTGTTATGCAAAAATTGCGCCTTATATTTAAATTATGTTTTTACGGAATTTTTGAAAACAAGTTGTGGTTATTAGAAGTATGTAACCTCATATTTAAATCATATTCTTACAGAATGCGCAGTACATATACATTCCTAACCTGTAAAATAACGTCAGTAAGTTAAGTTTTTCCGGTTTGAAAATGTAGTATAATATTATAAACAATTGTTTTTTCAATATAATTTATTTGTTTAATTCCTTAACATACTGACATTTCCCATGAAAAGTAATAAATTATCAATGTAAGGGGGACTTGGCATGAGAGAAGATCTGCCAGATATTAGTTTTGAGAGAAGTATGAACCACAACTATATTGTGTTAAGCAAATGTAACTTTTTTGGAAAATGTGGAGAAAAAAAGACAGATTATCGCACAAAAATGCTTCTGGAAAATCATATTCCTGGACTGCTACCAGTTACACACAGACAGGTAAATGGAGAAAGTAAATTTTATTATGAAATTAATTCTTTACAGTCATTAAATCGTCTTTATGACAAGAGCGAAGTCCGATATGATGACTTGACAAAACTTCTTTCTGGATGTGTAAATTTGTTTAATCGATTGGAAGACTATCTTTTGGATGGGGCACAAATTATTATTAAACCGGAACTGATTTATGTGGATGTAGAGAAAATGGAGCCGTATTTTATCTGTTATCCAGAGTATGAGGGAGATGTTCGATTATCATTTATGGAGTTTATTGATGAAATCTTGACAAAGATTGATCATACTGACGAGCGGGCAGTAATGCTCGGATATCAGATTTATCGCTATACTAGAAATCCAAACTATGTAATTAGTGAGATTGAAAAAATGATGGAACAAGTTATTGTGAATATCGTGCAAAAGAAAGAATATGCGATGGAAACTTTTGCCAATAACTGTACGCCAATTACGAAAGAAACAAAAGACAACTTAATGTTTGACAGAGACAACAATGTTTCTAGTCATTTTTATGAAGTGCCAGAGGAAAAATTACAAGAAACAACAGAAAAAGAAAATACACAACCAAATAAGTATATAACAGACTTAGTGGGTGGAATCTTTTGTGTATTTATCGTCCTTTGTGCCAGTACAATTTTATTGGCAGCGCGTGTGTTGCATTCTATTCAATTAAGTAGAAATAATGAGTTTTATTTATATGGAGCAACTGGAATGGCCGCAACGGCAGCAGTTTTGTTTTTCTTTTGTTTTTTTAAAAAGAGAAACAAAACTGCAGTCAACACTAGAATAGATGCTGACTGCAGTAAGGAAGATATAGAAGACCAGTATGCGTATTTTAGTTCGGTGCCAGAAATACAGCAAGACGATGATACAAAAGTAAAATATAGTAAATTATCTTATCCTAGTTCCTGTGGTGAAACAATGTATCTCGGAGCAGATATTATGGAGGAACGAATGTTATGTGGCAAACTCAACGGAAAGGAAGTGCATATTTCGTTGGACACATTGCCAATGACTGTCGGAAAACTTGCAAGTGTCTCAGATTTGGTTCTGGACGATACAGCAGTCAGCAAAATGCATGCGCGCTTTGAGGAACATGATGGAAAAATATATTTGTGTGATTTAAACTCAACCAATGGTACAGTACATAACGGAGTTATGTTGGAAGTAAATCAATCTGTTGCGTTGGAGCCAGGAGACAAACTGCGATTTGGAAGAACGTGTTTTACATATAGTTAAGTGTATTCTTCCACCATGCAAGCGTTTTAGACTGAATGGTAAAAGTGATTTTTCGCTGTCCGCCATAATTTTTTCCAATACCGCGCAAAATAACCGTTGCTTTTCCTTTTTTGGTGTTGTTTGTATAGCTATTTTCATCGATAATATAATCTTTTCCATATACTAACGCTATGTTGTTGACAGTAAGTTTAATGTCACTTGCGTCGAGTCGGATTTCTCTGCCATTTTGATAAGTTTTTACTGCCGTTTTTACCTTTGCTTTCGCAATATCAGCGGTTACAATTCGGTAAGTAGTAGATAGCGATGCATTGCCGTTGCCAGCATAGGCACCAATGCCTTTTACAGTGGCACAAAGCTGTGTATCTGCATTAATAATATCCTTATTATCAATGGGTTCGCCTGCTTTTCTAAGGATTTGCAATCCAGTTGTTGTAGAAACTTGAGTGTCATTCACATAGGTATAAACGACCTTTTTGTCGTAGTCTTTACCAGCTATAAGTTTTTTACCATTGGCATCTATTATCGTCAAAGTAGTTTTATAGATACCAGGTTTGTTCTGAAAAGAAATATCTTTTGCTGTCATGTGTAGTTTGTTGTTTTTATTAGACATTGCACCATCGGTAATGCGCCATGTGCCTGTAAGTGTTCCACGGAAACTACCTTTTCCTTTTATTGTTATTTGTGGAAGCTTATTTACGGGCGTGTTATCTGTAGTTACAGTGGTATTTTTGCTGTAAGAAACAGTGTAATCTCTGCCAGATACAAGTTCTTTACCATTGTGATACAAAATTACTTTTGGTTTGGCACCGCCTTTTATATAAGGAGAAATAATCTGAGACAAACTTGTAATTGGTATTTGTTTTAAGGGGGCATCTTCTGTGCAATAAGCCATAGTAATAGATGTATTTGGCGTATGGTTGTCATTTGAGAGAGCATAACCTGTAATTTTGTATGTTTTTTTGAGCTTTCCGGCGTATGCATTAATTCCCTGAAACTGGATAGAGGCAGTCCCCGCTTTAGAAGTGTTCGCGTAGGAAACAATATAATCGCCAGTAATGCCATTATCTTTACTTTCTTTTAAAAGAATATTGTTTACAGTCAATCTCACATTGTTCTGCCACACGTCAGATTCTATACCAGTATATGTTTTTGGAACAATACCTTCTACTTTTGCTTTGCTGATATTGGTTCCTGTTATTTTGTAGGAGATACTTTTGGAACCTGCGTATGCACTTCCTTCGACTGCGGTAATGGTTGCAGTCGCTGTTCCAACTTGCATATTATTTGTGTATGAAACAGTAAAATCACCTGTTTTTCCGCCGTCAGTGCTTTGAATTAAAGGTTTGCTTTGGTAAGTTACATGAAGCTTATCAGGAATAATCCCAATATTTTGTGTTTTATCAACCAACTCGTTTTTATATACCTGATTTGGTATTTTCGCAATTGACACTTTGCTTAACAGCGTCTTTGTACTGATGGTTTGATATATAGTGCGTGTACCTTTGTAATTTTTGGTTCCTTTAATTACAATTGGATAGACACCTGCATTTTTGTAAGCGCCAACATCGCTATAAGGATAGGAAAGCGTATAATCTGTCTTATTTGTAAGTTTTTTCCCATTACGGTAAACAGATGGTAAGGACTTTTGAACTTTTCCATTATAGGCGATAGAAATATTATCAATCGTAATATCATGGTCTGTTAGCGCTTTGGGAAGGATATTGAATGTAACCGTTTCTATTCCAGAATAGTTTCCTTTCCCTTTTATAGTGATAGTTGGTAGTTTGCTGCTGGAAGTATTTACATTTTTATTGTTTTTGTAGGAGATCGTATAGTCTTGTCCTGAGACTAGCTCAACTAATTCTGTGCTGCCATCAGCGTAAGAAACACTATCATATACATATACTTGTGGCTTAATTGCGGTACCGGTATAGACTTGGTCTCCGACGGGAACAACATAAAAACCTTTTCCTTGCTGTTCAAAATGGGGATATAATATTATGTTATTATCATATACTTTTGTATTTGTATCAAATAAGGTTCCCTGCCCATTTTTTTGTGTATACCAGCCAATAAACAACTTTTCTGATGTACTATCCATTGAAGGGAAGTTATTTGCAGAGATAGTTTTTCCATATTCCGCAGATATCACTGAAAGCACTTTGAAATCAGGAGTTAGAAAGGTAACAGTACATTCTTCCACATTAATTTCATAGTTTGCTGAAAATCCTGCCATCGATGCAGAAATTATTGTAGTTCCCTTTGAAAGTGCAGTTACATTGCCATCAAGCACACTCGCAATGGATGGATCTTTGCTGGTCCAGACAATATGGGTATCAGAGGTTGTATCCTTTGGCATATAATCGGCGGTAAGCGTAATGCTTTGGCCAGTATATAAGGTGGAGGCAGCAGAATCTATTTCCGTGTTGAGGTTTGTCAATTTCAGGCTGTAAATAGGAGCTTTTATCTGTACTTTACATTTTGCTGTCTTACCATTTTGCGATTTTGCTGTGATGACTGCTTCTCCAGCGGACACAGCAGAAACAATTGCGCCCTGTGTAGTTTCGTTTGCTTTTACGGTTACAATTTTGGGGTTGGAGGAAGTCCAAGTAATGGTTTTATCATCAGTTGTATCTGCCGGCGTAATACTTACCGAAAGATTGGCAGTAGCGTTGAGAAGCGGTTGCTCTACGGGCATATTTGCAATTGTATCTGGTCTGTAGAGTAAAAGCTCTGTCTGATTAAGAGATAAACTCTGAATTGCTTTTTCTCCAGGCATATTCTCGTAGACAGGTATCTTAAATACAAAACCGGAATTGAGACTTCCAGCACCTGCGTACATTTTCTTGGTGGAGAGTGACTCGCTGGCTGGTGCTTGAATATTTTGCATATATTGATGATTATAAAGACCGTGAGGGCTATTTACGTCCACATTAAATTTTTCAAGATAGATGGTATCTTGGCCTTTTAATATGTAGTTGTTGCCGATGGTGGCAGCACCTCCTTCTAAAGATTTAAAACGAGAGTTCCAACCTTTTTGTTTGGCGTAAGTCAACCCTTTTCTAATTTTTTCTTCTGTGGAAGAACCATTTACGCCAACATTAAAATAATTGTAATAGCCTTCATAACCCTTGTAAGTACCTGATATCAAAGCAGAAGTTCCATTTCCTTGTTCTTGATATACACGTGAGGCAAGGTGAATAGGACTTAATTTTCGGTTGCGACCAATTTCATAGAATGCCTGTGCATAGGTTCTACCCAATGTATCACCAGGAATTTTTCCTTTCATAAAGGTGTTATTGAGAAAATTTTGGATAGCGCTAACATTGTGATAAGTGCTATTAAAGGTCTGTTGTTCAAACTGAAAAATATAGGATTCCGTCAGAAAATTACACGGATTCAAATAATGGGCCACAGCAGGTTTTGTGGCATAAAACCATCCACTTTCTGTTGGACATGCGCTACCAACCCAACCTTTTGATGCATTGCTTGTGGTATTCTGAATCAGACTTTTTGCGCCCATTTGGTTTGAGACAACTGTGTTAAAGTCAAGACCTGTTCGCATAGGAACAAAAACCCATGATGGATGAAGTTCTTTGAGCGTGCGTAAGCTGTCCTGATAGATTGACGGAAAAGCACGAATATCTGAGGAATCAGTACGGTCAGGAGATTTTGCAATACCATAAGTGGCATTTAGATATTCTTTTTCCCAGGCAATCCATTCCTCGTCAGAGTGAGCAAGATAATAGCCTTCAATATATCCATTATGTTCAACACCATCATTCCAGAAGTGTGTCTGATACCAGACTTCTCCGTCAAGAATTTCAACGTCAGTAATGTAAAGTGTGTGGCCACTACTAATTGTAGCAGTGGTGTCATCAAAAGAACCAGCTTTGAGCGGCACTGCATAATTTTCTGTGCGATAAAGAAGTGCCATCAATGGTTTTTGCTGCAAAATTTTTTGAAATGCAAAAACCGCGTTTTCAATGCGTGTTTCTAAATCAGAATCGATAGAAATTTCGGTGGAGATATCTGCTGTGTTCTCCGCTAAAGTAGACTCCTCATCAGTAGTTTCTTCAGATGAGAACGCTGTTTCAGAAGTCTCTATATCAGGAAATTCTGTTGTGTTTGTATCACTATCAGGAGTTTCTAGTGTGTCAGAAGTTTCAATATTAGGAGTTTCTGGTATTTCAGAAGTTTCGTTGTCAGAAATTTCTGGTATTTCAGAAGTCTCGTTGTCAGAAATTTCTGGGGTTTCAGAAGTCTCAATATTAGGAGTTTCTGGTGCCTCAGAAGTTTCGCTATCAGAAATTTCTGGCACTTCAGAAGTCTCGGTATGAGAAGTTTCTACTATATCAAAAGTCTCGCTATCAGAAGTTTTGGATATCTCAGAAGTTTCAATAGCAAAAGTTTCTGATAGATTAGAAATTTCGGTATTAATAGTTTCTATTATAGCAGAAGTTTCTGTATTAGAATTTTCTGTGTCTTCAATAACAGAAGTATTTGAGGAATTGATAGCATTAGTAGTCTTTGTATTAAAAATATTTGTATAAGAACTCTGACTATCAAAATCTTTAACTTCGTTTAAAAGATTATTGTTTGAATCCTTGTTAATAGATTGAATTTGGTATTTTTGTGAAGCTGCGGCAGGTATAGGATTTGCCATAGAAGTTATAGAAGGACTTCCAATACAAATTGAGGTACACAATAATATTGATATCCATTTATTAAATTTATTATAAAACATATAAAACCTCCAATCAAAAGAACGGTTGTCGATACAAATGTTACATAATATCAGTTTCTAAAATACTAAGTTCAAATAGCGTTACAATTCGCATTTAATTTTATAGGAAACAGTAATGGAACAGCTACATTCTAACAAGAGAGAAATTAGTTGTCAATTTGATAGTTTTACCAATACAATCAATATACTTGTAATTACTGTTCATGCCTTATCTAATCTGGAAATAATTTTGTTTATTGAGGCCATAAATAACATATCTGTGCGAAAAATACTGAAAGACGCATATTTTGGCGCAAGATTTTTACTCATTTAATAAATAGTAATTTGCTTTTGCTTTAGGAAAACAAAGATAAAACAGCAATAACTTCTGTGTAGTTGGTTTTAGATTCCTGTTTTGTTTCAGCGGTCGTTGTACAGTAGGAAAGATATAGGCACTTGTATCCTATTATTGGCAATTCTGAAAGAATATGAAAAACTTTTCTGAGTGGATCGAAAATAAGAGTTAGCATACTATGTAAATATAATTGTTCAAGAGAAATATTTTTAGCGATCGCTGATAAAAGGGATATCCGATGAAAATAACAAATGATAGAAAACATAGGAACTAAATAAGTGGTATATTTATTTCATTTGTGTTTATAGGATGTACTTCTATATAATTTTATAACTTCAAATTTATCCTCTGAAATTTGGGATAAAGGTTACATTTACAGACATCTCCTAAATTATTATTAATGAGATATATTATAGTGTAGAAAATTTTAAGAAGTCAATGAAAGCTCAATGTTTTGAAACATGGTTATAACAAGTTGTATAATCAGGTAGGAATATTTCTTCCATTACTCGCCACATCTGTTATTCATCAGAGTTGCCAATATACTTCCTTTAAGTGCCATGTATATAAAAAATCTCTCAAAAATATTATAATTAAGAGAGATTTTAGTGATAATTATATATTATTGTGTTTAATGGAAGTATATCGTTAATTGACCTTAAGAAACTGTCAATGAATAACATATCAATTTGATTTGTCTCATTGCTTATCTACTTCATCAGAAACTTTTGATATAACCTGCTATGCCTGCGATTATCTTCTTTGTAAATGAACATCTATACTGCACCGAATTAAAAAGTTATTTCTCAATAGTTCTTAAGTTTACGAGTATTTTCTTTATAAATAAAAGTTAAAATATTCTAATTAAAAAAATATTTACACTTGTTGGAGTAGTATTAATTTGCTTAGAAAAAATAAACAGCTATGTTAACAGATACAAAAATATAATAGCACGATTTTGGTGAAAGGTTGAATAGATTGGATATATTTCTGAATAAGTTAATACAACATTAAATAATAGTTTTTTGTGTTTTATGTCAAGGTAAGTCAGAGGAATGAGTCGCAGCAGTGGCTACGATGATTGCCAATAACAGCGCGGTGGATCAATTAGGTAAGTCAATACATTGGTTATTTGATTTTCGTTGTATTAGTTATAGAGGCAAAGATATTTTTAGAGATAAGAGTGAAAGAAAATTTGTATTTTGAAGTAATAAAATATTTTTTATGCCTTGTATGCGTCTTGAGTGAACAGAGAGAGGAATGAGAAAAATGAAAGATTATATTAAAAAAATCAATATTATGCTTCAGATGCCAATAAAGTTATACATATTTAAGCAGATAAAGTGTCTTATTTTTATGGTACTTTATACTGTAATTTCTCTTGTTTTTCCGGGGTTTATTAGTTTGATTATTGATGAAGGGATTAAAAATTACGCTATAGGAAAGATAGTATTTTATTGTAGCGCAATGTTAATATGTGGATTACTAATGATTTTATTTCAGTATTTACAAAAAGTTAGTTTTTATAAGTTGGCTCAAGAAATAGTATATAATATCAAACATGCTATGTTTGAAAAATTATTGGAGAGAAATATAAAATTTTGGATGAAATATCAAATTGGTGATATATTGAGAGTGCTAGAGAATGATATCGATAATATTCAGAATTTATTGACTTCTACAATAAGTAATTTAATTATCAATTTTTTTGTTGCTGTTGGAATTACTATAGTGCTTTTAATTATTAATCCAATATTAGGATTTATAGTTTTGCTTATGGCGTTTTTATTTGCAAGTATACAAAAAAAATGCGGAGATAAAATTCAGGAAGGTATGTCTACATTAAGGCTGGAGATGGGCGAACTTTCAAGTATTACAAATGAAACGCTTAATCATATTTCTACAATTCAGATGGCAGATCTGACCGCACTGGAAAGAAGGCGTTTTGACACAAAAAATAGCAGTGTAATACAGCAATTTATTTTACAGACAAAGAGAGTAACTGTTGCACAATTAATTGGTATGTCATTTAATGTTTTTGGAATACTTGTGGTATTGGGAATAGGGGCAATCGAGGTTTTAAAAGGAAAATTAAGCATCGGAGTATTGTTTTCTTTGACCATTTATGTACAAAGACTTTATGGGCCAATTGTAACATTAGGAACAGAATATATCAATATAAAAAACACAAAGCCAATGATAGAAAAAGTTCTTAAAATTCTAGAAAATAAAGATTCAATAATAGATGGAGAAATAGATTGGATATGTGCAAAAGGAAAGATAAATTTGTTTAATGTAAACTTTAAGTATAAAGAAAAATGGATATTACAAAATTTTACAATAGAAATTCCAGAAAAATCAACAATTGGTATTGTCGGTGAGAATGGTAGCGGTAAGTCTACATTAATAAAATTACTTTGTAAATTATGTATACCCCAGTCAGGAATGATTTGTTTCGATGAAATTCCAATAAATAAAATTACTTATGATAGCATAAAAAGAAATATAACAGTTATTCCTCAGGAATGTTTTTTACCCTATGGAACGTTAAAAAATGTTATGGAAATTGATTCAAAGGAGAAAGAAAATAAGATGTTTGAATTTATGAACAAATTAGGAGTGTCATTAGAAAAGTTTCCAGATGGATTAAATACAGAGCTTACTGAAAATAGGGGAAATTTGTCAGGGGGAGAGGCACAAAAGTTAGCATTAATACGTGGTCTTCTACAAGATAAAATAATATATATTTTAGATGAACCAACAGCAGCTATGGATTTGGAAAGTGAAAAAATTTTTTGTAGTATTGTAAAAGAATATTTGGCCGATAAAACAGTTCTTATTGTCACACATAGAAAAGAATTGTTATCAGTATGTGATAATATTATTACATTTTAACTTGAATGTATTCAGAAAAGTTAAAATTTGATATAATTGATAGAAAAGAATTTTAGGAAAGTGAGTGTTTGAAATGAATAAAATCTTAATTGTTGAAGATGACCCTGTACTGTCAAGCGGGCTTACAGTTAATTTAGAGAATTGCGGATATGAGATTGAGAACGCTCAGACTGGAGTAGAAGCGATTGAGAAGCTAAAAGGATTAAAAATTGATTTGATTTTATTAGACATCAATTTACCAGATATGGATGGTTTTGAAGTCTGTCAGAAAATGAAAAGCATAAAGAATATTCCAATATTATTTTTGACAGCAAGAGATATGGAAATAGATGAAGTAAGAGGTTTTGCTTCAGGAGCAGATGACTATATTAAAAAACCTTTTAGTGTTTCTGTGCTTCAATGTCGTATTGCAGTAGTGTTAGAGCGTTATGGAAAATATAGTAAAAAAGATATTTGGACAGATGGTCATGTTACCATTGATTTCGAGAGTTTGCAAATTATTAAGGAAGATGAAAAAATAGTGATGACTTCTTTTGAATTTAAACTTTTAAAATTATTAATTACTAATAGGAATTTAGTTTTAACAAGACGTATATTGTTAGAAAAGTTATGGGATAACGAAAAAGATAGCTATGTAGATGAACATGCGTTGACAGTAAGTATTAATAGGCTGAGAGGTAAACTGGAAGATTTAAACCACAAATATATAAAAACAATATATGGAATGGGATATACATGGATAGGAGAGAGAAGTAGTGAGGAATAAAAGTGAGATTTCAACAAATACATTAATGAGAATAAGGAATTATGGCAATGGGGTATTTATTCTAGTGGGGGGAATTATATCTTTTATGTTACATAACAAAATAAATTTCATTTTATATGGACTATGTATATTGACCATTTTATTAAATGGGTTGATTAGCGCACAATTGATTCGAGAAGTTGAAACATATTCTAATGTCTTAGAAAAAAATATTACACAGATAATACAAGAAGGTAAAATGCAGAAATTTTTTAGATATCAGGATTCTTTATTAAGTAAAAGTCAAATGCAGTTGGCAAGATTGTGTGATCATATAGAGAGAGTAGTAGGAGAAACAAAACAAGACAAAGAAATTCTACAAAGCTTGGTATCAGATATAGCACATCAAGTTAAAACACCAATCGCAAATGCATTACTTTATACTACTGCACTTCAAAAAAATGATTTATCAGTTGAAAAGAGAACCTGCTATTTAAAAATTTTATCAGAACAGATTAATAAGCTCGATTTTCTCATGGATAATCTGTTAAAAATGTCCAGGCTAGAAGTGGGAATATTTTTATTGTCTCCCCAAGTGCTCTCTGTTCAGGAAACACTGGCTGGAGCATTGGGAAGTGTTGCAATAAAAGCAGCAGAAAAAGATATTACGATTTGTGTAGAATGTGGAGAGGAACTTACTGCCTTGCATGATCGTAAATGGACAGATGAGGTTTTGGAAAATGTATTAGATAATGCTGTGAAATATACAGCAGAGCATGGGAATATTACTGTTTCAGTAAAACGTTATGAAATATATACGCTGATAGAAATTTCAGACACAGGAATAGGCATTCCACAAGATGAAATACCAAAAATATTTCAAAGATTTTACAGGGGAAAAAATGTGAGGGATAAGCAGGGAGTAGGTATTGGTTTATATTTAGCAAGACAGATACTTAGCATGGAAAAAGGATTTATTAGTGTACAGTCTGTATGCGGAAAAGGAAGTAAATTTTCTATATATTTGTCAAATAGTTGAAAATCACTTAAATCTCACAAAAATGATATGTTTTGGAGAGGTTTAAGTGACATTTTTATTTTATATTATAGATATAAAAAAGAAAGAGGGAAAATATGGAAGATATGGAAGATATTTTGGTGACAAGAGAGTTAAAAAAGTATTATGGAGAGGGAAATACTCTGACAAAAGCATTAGATGGAATTGATTTATCAGTAAAAAAGGGGGAATTTGTGGCAGTAGTAGGTGCTTCTGGCAGTGGCAAATCTACACTGCTGCATATGTTGGGGGGATTAGATAATCCAACGAGTGGGAAAGTCATTGTGGAAGGAAGTGAGCTTGGAACTTTAAACAGAGATGAGCTGACAATTTTCAGAAGAAGACAGATTGGATTTATTTTTCAGAATTATAATTTAGTGCCTGTTTTAAATTCTTATGAAAATATAATTTTACCACTCGAATTGGATGGACGAGAAGTAAATCAGGAATATGTGACAAAAATACTGAAGATTATGCATTTGTCTGAGAAAAAATATGCATTGCCATCGCAACTATCAGGTGGTCAGCAACAGAGAGTTGCGATTGCTAGGGCGTTAGCAAGTAATCCTTCCATTATTTTAGCCGATGAACCTACAGGAAATTTAGACAGTAATACAAGTCAAGAAGTATTAGGTTTGATGGTGGAATCTGTTCATATGTTGAATCAGACCTTAATTATGATAACACACAATATGCAAATAGCACAGATGGCGGATCGCATTATTTATATTGAAGATGGTAAGATTGTGCAGCGTTAAGGGGAGGGGCAGCAGTGATCAGTAATAATAACAGACCAGTGATTAATAAGATAGCAAATAAAATGTATCAGGCAAACGGAAGTAGAAATTTTATCGCTATAATAGCAATTGTTCTGACTACAGTTTTATTTACGACAATTTTTACCATGGGATTTGAGTTGTTAAATACAATAAAGCAAGAAAATATCCGAAAAGCAGGTGGAGATGGTCAAGTTGTCCTGAATAATATAACGGATGAAATTTATAAGAATGTAAAGGATGATTCAAGAATAGATAAAATTGCATATACGAAGCTAGTTGCAGATGAAATATTGGATGATTGTAATGGTTTAAGGTCCGAAATGTGGTATATGGATAACACTGCGATAGAATTTGCTGGATACAAGCTGGAAGATGGTCATTTTCCAGAGACAGAGCAGGAGATTATTATGGATTCCACATTTTTAGAAGGACTTGGAATTAAAAAAAAGATTGGTACAGTAATTAAGCTAAGTTACCGTGTGAAAGACAAATTAAAAACACAGGAGTTTATTTTAGCTGGATATTGGAATGCGGAAGGATTTTCAGATGTTCATAGAATTATTGTTTCAAAAGACTATTTAAATGCAAACAAAAATGATATTCCATATACCTATGATATAGATATGAATTACTCAGGAAGTGTAGCAGCTTATATCAATTTTAAAGATGAGAGGAAGTTGTCAGAACAGATTACAGCGATGCTTGAGGAAGCTGGATATGTGTGGGAAGGTATGGAAGCAGATAAAAATGCATCAAATTTTGTAATTGCGAGAATTTCTCCAGCATATTTATTTACAGTATCTTTGGATAATCCGAGTGTGATAGCAGGATTGACTGGTGTAATACTACTCATATTTGTTGTAGGATATTTAATAATTTACAATATTTTTCAGATATCAGTGATACAGGAAATTCGCTTTTTTGGACAGCTTAAAACACTAGGAACAACAGAGAAGCAACTAAAACGATTGTTACAAAAACAGGTTAATAGATTGGCAGTAATAGGCATTCCAATTGGTTTGGCGCTGGGGTATTTTTTAGGGGTTTTGCTGGTTCCTGCGCTGATGCAATCAACAGAATACAAGGCAGCGAACCATGTGCATATAACAGCGATACCAATTATTTTTTTAGGAGCAGCATTTTTTTCATTCATAACGATTTATATTAGTGTCAGTATACCAAGAAAAGCTGCTTCTAAGGTATCACCATTGGAAGCTTTGCGATTTGTAGATAGAAAGAATAAAAAATTAAAAAAAGAAAAACAATCTATCAACGGTGGAAAAATTTATCGTATGGCAGTTGCAAACCTGGGGAGAAATAGAAAAAGGACATTACTTGTAATTTTTTCTTTAGGATTGGCAGCAGTTTTGCTTAATTCCGTATTTACACTTGTAAATGGATTTGACGAAGATGCGTATGTAAATAACTTTTTAGATAAGGACTTTATCATTTCTACAACAGAATATTTTAATTATCAATTTGGTAAATCTGAATATACAATACCACAAAGTTATATTGATTATGTAAAAGGTCAGCCAGAGTTTGGGGAAGGGGGAAGATTAATAGGAACACAAGTTCTTAAAGAACAGTTTTTTGCTGAAACTGATTTATTGCCCTCACCAAATAGGGATATGAATGGATATCCAATGATTAACTTATATGGAGCAGATGATTATTTATTGCAATCTATGGATTTGATAGAGGGAGCGTTGGATTTTGATAAGTTAAAAGCTGGCACAGGTATTATTATAGGAATTCCAGATAATGGATTTGGAAATGCAGAAGCAAACATTTCTATTCAGATTGGTGACAAAATTAATATTCATTTTAATGACGTAACAAATGAGATAAATCTCCAGGAAACCGCTGTCCGTAAATTTGAGGTAATAGCAAAGGTTTTGATAAAAGAAAACACATATACGGATAGACATACTGGTAATGCAAATGTATATATTCCTTCTGAAGTATTTCTTGAATATATAAAAAATCCTATAACGGTTTCTTATGTATTTAATTGTAAAGAAGGGGAGAAGAATATACAACAAATGCAAGAAAAGTTAGATTATTATGTGAAATCAAATAGCCTCCTAAATTTTGATTCCAAAAAAAAATATTTGGATGAATTTTCAGGAATAAAAAATACATTTGTGATTATTGGAAGTGCTTTAGGAGGGATTATTGCCTTTATAGGTATTGTAAACTTTTTTAATGCGATGTTTACAAGTGTGTTTACTAGAAAAGGAGAATTTGCTATGTTACAAAGTGTTGGAATGACAGACCAGCAGTTAAAGTCGATGCTTGTTACAGAGGGATTGGTATATGCAATCGCTACGATTTTGTTATCCATATTTTTGGGGACATTTGCATCACTTTCATTAGTAAAAATAGTATCTCATAGTATTTGGTTTTTTACATTTCGATTCACATTGCTACCAATAATCGCTCTTGGTCCTATATTTATCATTATTGCTATTATAGTTCCTTACCTTTTATGCAGAGGTTTGGAGAAAGAAAGTATTATTGTTAGACTAAGAACAGAATGAAGCAATAGGAGAAGATATTATGAACGAAGAAATGTCTATTGAATTGACAGAACATACAGGGATTCTTTCACATAAAAAAAGGGTTATTCTCGGAAATACAAGTTCTGGTAAATGGATAAAAATAAGTCAAGAATGTTATCAACTTATTCAGACAGTAATACAGAAACACTATGTAGTTCGAGACTTTATAAATGCTCTTCAAGATGAAAGTGATAAAAAATATATAAAGCAACTTTTAAATCAATTGTTAGAAATAGGGATTATAACACAAAATAAACAGGAGCAGAAAGAGCTACCTAAATATATTACATTTGCCATTACAGAGAGATGTAATTTGAATTGTAAACATTGTAGTGTAAAAGCTAGTAATGTACAAGATGTTTTAACCTTGGAAGATTGTGAAAGAATAATAGAAAAAATTATTACTTTAAGTCCAGAGCAGATTATTTTTACGGGCGGAGAACCATTACTAAAAAAAGGTTTTATTGAATTATTAGAATATACCAGGAAACGATTTGAAGGGCATATTGGAATTATGACAAATGGTACTTTGTTCACCAAAGAAAATATACCTATAATCGTCAAATTAGTTGATTCAATTGATATAAGTATTGATGGTGTTGATGAGGTGACGTGTGCTGCAATACGTGGAAAAGGTGTTTTTTCTAAAGTAATGGATTCAGTTAAAATGCTTCATGAAGTAGGATTTAGGAAAATTTCGTTATCTATGGTGGTTACGAAACAAAATCAACCACATATACAACAATTTTTTGAACTAAATAATCAGTTGGAAACAAAGCCTATGCTTAGAACCTTTAGCCCAATAGGAAGAGGGGAAGTAAATAGGACTGAATTGGAAATAGATAGGAATAATAAAAATAAAGAAATTAAGGATGGAAAAGCATCGATTCAGACTAATAGTTCAGACATGAAAGTGTGTTCCTGTGGAGCACTTAAAAGGACAATGTATATTGATTATTTTGGTAATATGTTTCCTTGCCCAATTTTATTTGATAAAAAATATTCTTTAGGAAATATTCTCGAACAGAAAGAATTATTACAGTTTTTTACAGGTGGAGAAGTTAAAAAAACAAAAGCATATAATAATTTTCTTCAATTGTATCCTCAAAACTATTCGGAATGTAAGGATTGCGATGTAAACTTATTCTGTTGGAGTTGCCTGCATCACATTGATATGGTGCAAAAAGGAATAATCAGCAAAGATATTCACTGTGAGAAGAGAAAGAAAGAGTTACAAAATATAATATGGGAAGAAGAGTAGAAATATGCTTATTGGAATATGGGTAACGACTGGATGTAATTTAATGTGTAGATATTGTTATGAAGGATTAGAAAAGCAATGCGAAAATATGACACAAGATGTTGCTGATAGTATTATTAAGTTTATTAAAACTGTCTATAAACCAAAAAAGCAAGAACCACTAATAGTAGAATTTCATGGTGGGGAACCATTAATTAATTTTTCAATTATTGAGTATATCATTTCAGAATTAGAAAAGAGTTCTCTAAAACCTCTTTTTGGAATTACAACAAACGGACTTTTGTTAACAAAAGCAATAGTAAACTATCTTTGTGAAAAAATGACTTATGGGGTTTCATTAAGCTTAGATGGAGATATGCTAACAAATGATGAAAATAGAATTGATTATAATGGCAAAGGAACGTATACGAGAATTATAAAAATGGTTCCAGAGTTATTAAAACGAAAACCTGATATACGAGTTAGGATGACTTACACACCAGAAACAGTAGAAAGATTGGGTGATAATATTATACATCTAATTAAGTGTGATTTTAAAAATATTGTTTCTGCGCCTGATTATTTTTCGCCTAATTGGTCTGCTAAAAAAATGGAAGTTCTATTAGAACAAATGAAAATAGTAAGAAAGTATTATGAAGAAAATATTGATGAATTAAAGTTAGTGAGAATTTCTATTTTAGAGGATCGATTTCAAAATAAAGGATTCTGTCAAGGAGGCAAGACAAATTTCCATGTACTCCCAAATGGAGATTTGTATCCATGTAGCTATGGAGTGGGTGAATCAGAATTATTGATAGGGAATGTAGTAAAAGGAACTTTATTAGAAGAGAATATACAAAGACTTGAGAAAATTAATACTTCCCCAGTACATAAGTGTCAAGGATGTACAATATATTCAGCATGTCTTTGTTCCAGATGTAAGATAATTAATAAGATGGTACAAGGCGATTTTTATGAACCTATACCTGTAGTTTGTGCGATAGAGCACGTAAAGCAAAATTTTTGGGAAAATAATAGTAAGTAGGATTAGTTAGAAAGAGGTGCGTATTATGATTAATCAGGACAAGATGTTAGAAGTTAGGAAAATTGAAGATAAAGTTGAAACAGTGGAGGTAATGGGACAGGGTTGTTCAGATGATTGTGCTGAGTGGGTAACAGCAAATCCAAGCACAAATGGCTGTAAGGTACAGTTTACACCGAATTTAACAATACTGTGGTAATAAGTTTACCCCAAAAGATTAAAGATATCATTACATATTAATTTAGAAGTTTATAGAAGAATTCTACTTACTGTTATTATAAAATGGGGACATTTGTCCCCATTCTTTATGTACATAGATGTCTAAATAAAATGTGTTAGCAAGCCGATCGATGCTTGGGATATAAGTGAAGGAAATAATTTCTCTAATCAATTATATAATTCTGTGGAGAGAAAATATATCAGTAAAAGAATGTGTATAGCAAGTAGGGAAGGTTTTCTTTATTCAATTATAAGAGGAAAAAGGTATATGAAGAGTAATAAAATTGCTATTTTAGATTCGGGTTGTAATAGTTCTCAAAGAAAAAAATATAATATTACTATGTTTAAAAATTTTATTTCTAATGATGAATTGTGCTTGGATGATAATGGTCATGGGACAGCGGTTTTTGAGATACTTGCAAAAATACAACCAAAAGCAGAATATATTATTATAAAAGTTTTGGATAAAAATGCTGTTAGTAAAATTTCTGTTATTAATAAGGCGTTAGAATATTTATTACAAGTATCTGTTGATTTTATATGTATGAGTTTTTCTACATGTTTGGATTGCAAAAATGAAAAAGTATATTTTCTGTGTGAACAATTAAGGCGCCAAGGAAAAATACTTGTAGCTTCAAAAGCAAATTCGGGAAAAAGAAGTTATCCTGCAGAATTCGATAATGTAATAGGCGTAGAAGGGATTGTTTTAGAAAATTCAGATAAAATTTTGTATATGCCTGAGCGTTCTATTGAGGTTGTTGCAGATGTTCTTCCAGTTATGGTACCATCAAAAGATTGTAAAGAATATTTGATGTTTGGAGGAAATAGTAAAGCAACTGCATATGTATGCGGAATAATTGCTAAGCATTCACAAAATTTTGAAATATTTTTGCTACAAAATAAAAGTTATAGAGTGTGGACGGATGAAGAACTTTTATTGAAAAAGAAGTATATCGTTGTAGCAGATGAATATAAAGAGTATTCAGATCAATTGTTTGAACAAATATGTTATATATTAGATCGACATACAAAGGGATTATCCAAGAAAGGAAATCTACATAATTTTTTGACATCTTCTGATTATTACAATATACTAGCACAAATTGAGAAGGAATCTTCTTACTTAATAGACTATTGTAATGTAAGGTATAAAGATTTTGATACTGCAGGGACATTATTCAAAAGGATACAGAGTATTGGAAAAAGAGTACATGATAATTAATAGTAAATCAATATGCGTATTTTTAAGTAGTTCTTTACCAATTGTCTGAGTAATGTTCTATATGCTAGCATTTCACCTAATTTTTATATAGATGGAGTGCTAGCATAATTAATTATACTTTTGAGATGTGATTCTTATTTGTTGTGCCGCATCGCCGAAATTCCATATAATCCACTTCCATGCCGGGTTTAGGAAACTGTAATACAATCTGATAGCATCCGGCTTTCAGATTAACACGCAAAAGTTTTTGTAGATTCCATTTGCCATCTGTGCCATTGGTTTGAAATGTAATCAGTTCTTTGCCATTTAAGATTGCTTTGCATACCGTCTGTGCCATAAAGGTCTGTCGTGACATCAGTCGCACAATAATGTCGTAATTGGCTGTCTCTTGAATAATAAAGTGCTTACTGGTTTCTACAGCAGTATTCCACACAATTCGATCATGGTTGTCCAAAGCATTCTTCGCCTGTGGATTTGTGTCGAGCGGCTGTATTGATACAATATTCACAACGCCATTTTCTTCATTGTTAAGCGCCGGAGTTTTCATTAGAAAACGACAAATATTCATTGCGCTTCTTTGTAGTTCTCCAAGTGTAAGTCTTCCAGTTTCAAGTGCCTCAAGGGTATCATCATTGTAAGAATTAATTTCAGCACCGTTATTATTCACCACCATATAAATATCATTTTGGGATCGAATCATGTCAGCGGTACGCTGATTAGAACCTTCTCCTCCCGCTATAACATCATTAATTTTTGCACCCCAATCTGTCATAACAATGCCTGTAAATCCCCACTCATTTCGCAGCATGGTTGTGTTTAAGTCATATGCTGATGCAGTCCAATAACCATTTACTGGATTGTAGGAGGTCATAACTGACTGTGCATTTCCTTCTTTCACAGCAATCTCAAATGCTTTGAGATAAATTTCGCGCAGTGCTCTCTGAGAAACAACGGCATTGACAATATGCCTTCCTGATTCCTGTGAGTTGCATGCAAAATGTTTGATTGTAGCATGTACACCCTTGCTTGCAATTCCGCGCACAATTGCCGCTGCAATTTTTCCAGTTAGTAGCGGATCTTCTGAAAAGTATTCAAAATTTCTGCCGTTGAGTGGGTGCCGATGAATATTAATACCAGGTCCTAGAAGTGTATCAATTTGATTGTGTACCAATTCTTCACCAATACAAGCAAATAATTCTTCTGCAAGTGTCTCGTCCCATGTGCACGCAATTAGTGTTCCAATTGGAACCTGTGTGGCATAGGCTCCATTGTCCATGCGGATTCCTGAAGGTCCGTCTGCACAGCAGCCCACTGGTATACCAAAGTGAAGAAGGTTGTCGGACACGCCACCAAATGCGGCGGCAGTTCCAGGAGTTACTTTTAGACTGCACATGCCTTCTCCTCTGACAACTGCTGCCAAATCTTCTAAAGAAAGCTGGGCAATAAATGTTTCCATAGTACATTTTCCAGAAAGAACATCTTTTAGCAACAATCCTTGATCGCCTGTGTATGGTATTGGCGTGGGCAGCGAGGAAACAATTCGTTCTTTTATATTGATAGTCCGAATCGGAACAGGTTCGTATCCTATGGTTGGTACACCATTGTCTGTAACCAGTGCACGCATACGTACAAATGATTCTGTAGGTGCCATTGCCTCTTTATATTGCATAAGTAAAAGAGTGTCTTTTAGATTCCAACCAAGCGTTCCATGTACAGGTGTTTCTACAGTGTCTCGAACGTTTGTTCCTATATAAAAGTGGTATAATCCTGCCTCAAGCACATAGGCATCTTTGTACCCGCTAACACCGCTGTCATCAAAGGAAGCAAGTCTGTATATAGGTATGTCTATTTGGATTTTTTCTTCTTCAAGGCAATTCAAATCTCGTGTCTTAGCAAATCCAATTAGTTCTCGTGCTGGTCGTCCCATTCCGTTTATTGGTTTTTCTACATACAGTTGGACAATTTCACGTCCTCTATACATTGTTCCAGTATTTTTTACATTACAGGTAAAACGAAACATTCGTTGGGCACCGCTACCATATATTTCAACCATACTGTCAGATATTGAAAATTTTGTGTAGGAGAGACCATAACCAAAAGGATAGAGTACCGTGTCTGGCGCAAAGGTTTCAAAATATCGATAGCCAACATAAATATCTTCTTGATAGATATTTTTTTCCTTTCCGTCATGATTTTTGTCAGAAGGATAATCTGTGATTTTCTTGGCGATTGTATCTGTAAGTTTTCCCTGAAATACTTCTTTGCCTGTAAGTACATCTGCGATGCCATTTCCACCTTCCATGCCACCTTGCCAAGCATAGACAACTGCTTTGATATGGTCATTATCCTGCATAAATTCCATATCAATAATATTAGATACATTTAATAATACAATTACATTTTCAAAATGTTCGCATACACTATGTAACATTTCTTTTTCTGTGCTGGTCAAAAAATAGCTACCCTCTGCTGTGACATTATCTTTGTCCTCGCCGGCTGTTCTTCCAATAATCACAATTGCCTTGTTGGAAGTGGTGGCAGCGTTGGCGGCAAGCGCTTGTGAGACTGGCATCTCAAGTTGACACCACGGTTCACATGCCCAACCACCTCCGCCATTGTCAAAGGGGTGTTCTGCAAGCCACGATTCATAACAGTTTACCAACATATCATTTATTGTGATATGATTATTTTTAAGACCATCCAACAGATTTGTTGTGTAAAGAACATTTACTGCGCCTCCTGAGCCAGTACCACTTCTGTAATAATCCTTTTGGCATCTTCCAAATACTGCAACATGGTCCTTTACAGTAAGCGGAAGAACAGCATCTTCATTTTTCAAAAGAACTGCGCCCTGCGCGGCAGCTTTTCTACACAGCGCTGCAATCCGGTCTGTGACAGCATGATTTTTTTTCACTTCCATAGTAATCCCCCATTCTTATTGAAATTTGCCCTGTGAAAAATTTATTTTTTACAGGAATAACCAACTTATTTTATTTCATTCTATAAGTTTATAGTGCTGTCATAACAGAACATTTCAAAATCTGCTGGTGTTCTTTTGCCAGTGGTATCCTGACAGCATAGCGCAATATGTGCCCCGGTAAAACGGTACTCTCCAATTTCGCTATAAGCATCGTCTGACAAATAAGAAATGTCATCTGTATAGACTGTAAAATAGGTTTTATCGTCCAGTGAGTAGGAGAGAACACTATGTTCCATATGAACTTCCATCTTTAAGAATACTTTTCCTTTCGATGGTAATACAATGCCGCCGTCTAGGGGATAGGACTGTTCCTTTAGACGATTTCTAAGCACATTGAGGATACGCCCTCTGTCTTCGTCCCATGACAGGAAAAGATACAAGTAATTGATAGTATCATAATAGTGTACAATTCCTGCAGTTTTCTGGAAATTGTTTGGATAGAAATCAAGAGCTGTTTTTGCAACAAAGTCAAAATTCTCTTGTCGGAATGCTATCAGGCTTTGTCGAAAACGAGAACTAAGGGATTCTTGGCCATAAAGGCGCAAGTATCCTGGTCGCTCTGTCAAGGAGTAATCTTGCGCTGTAAGTGGTACACGCAATGTTCGCAATTCAAATGGAAGCACTTTTTCTTGAAAATCAAAATACACGCGGCGATTGCGTTCTTGGATGGCGTCCGATGCAACTTCAACAATATCTTTAGGGTGATTGCCTCCTTCTTTAAGGATTGGCCAGCCGTCTTCTGTCCAGATGATTTCTTGTAGACAGGTTTCTCGTCCTAAAACACAGTAGGAGCGGTCTGTAATTGGTCTACCGCACAGATGGGCGATATACCATCGACCGTCATCTGTGTCTACAAGACTAGCATGTCCTGCCTTTTGTAGAGACAGTTCTGGATGTCCGGCACTTGTAAGAAGTGGATGGAAAGGACTTATGATATAAGGTCCTGTAATCTCTTTGGCTCTTGCAATTGTCACTGCATGGTTATATCCGGTTCCTCCTTCTGCTGTCATTAAATAGTAGTAATCTCCAATATGATACAGATGAGGACCTTCTGTTACTCCCAAATTGCTTCCGCGAAAGATTATTTGTTTTTCGCCAACCAGTTTCTTTTTTTCACACGAATATTCTTGTAACTCGATTCCCCCAAATCCGTTTGTTTTTTTCCATGGTCTAAAATCGTTCACCATATTTATCAGCCATTTTCTACCATCTGTATCGTGGAACAAAGATGCGTCAAAACCGCTTGCATTAAGAGATATTGGCTCACTCCATTCCCCGTCGATTCGCTCACAGGTAACAAGATAGTTGGGAGTGTCCTTAAAAAATCCAAAAAGACTTTTTACATTTGAGTAGACCAGATAAAAGATTCCGTCGCAGTATGACAGACAGGGCGCCCAAACGCCCCCGGAATCTGGCACACCGGTCATATCTAGTTGACTAACGCGGTTTAAGGGTCTGCTCACTAGCTTCCAGTTTACAAGATTTTGAGAATGGTAGATTTCTACCCCAGGAAACCATTCAAATGTGGAGACCGCAATATAATAATCGTTACCAACTCGAATCAGAGATGGGTCAGGGTGCATCCCTGTCAGAATTGGATTTTTTACCATTGTCATTTTGCTATTACCTTTTTATTAACCTTTCACTGCACCAATTACAATACCTTGTACAAAGTATTTCTGGAAAAATGGATAAATAATAAACATAGGAAGTGCGCCCATAACGGCTACAGCCATCTTGATGCCTGTAGCAGGCAGTTGGATGCTTTGTCCCAAAGAGCTAGCAGCATTGGTCATCAAGTATTGAACATCCATCAACATCTTGTTCAATAACACTTGGATGCTGTACAAACGGTCATCATTTACATAATATAAGCCATTTAGCCAGTCATTCCAGTAGTTTAGACCAACCAAAAGAATAATTGTGGCAATGATTGGCTTGGACATAGGCAGTACAATCTGGATGAGCATTTTGAGTTCTCCGGCGCCGTCAATACGAGCAGCTTCCAGAACTGCTTCTGGAATGTTGGTGGTAAAATAGGTTCGCATCATAATTACATAGAAGGCACCCATCATTAAGTTTGGCACAATCAGCGCCCACAATGTATTTTTTATATTGAATACGCCAGTCCACATCATATAAGTAGGCACAAGACCACCATTGAACAACATTGTAAAAAATACCATAAAAGAGAAGAATCCCTTTCCGGGCAGGTCTTTTCTGGATAGTGGATAGGCAAATAAAAGAGTTAGGATAACATTGCTTAAAGTGCCTGTTACAGTCACGACAAAGGACAACAAATATCCCCTCATAATACTACTCGAATCTACAAGTAGTGCTTTGTAGGCATCAAAGCTAATTTCTGACGGGAAAAAAGAGTAGCCATTTTTTAAGAGCGCTGATTCTGCCGTAAAGGAGGAAACCACCAGAAGCAGAAATGGAATCAGACAAAATAGCATTAATATTATCATAAAACAATGAACTCCAATTTGGAAAATTTTACTTTTTTCGACCATTTCTTTCACCTCCACACGTTAGAATAATGCGCTTTCCTGATCGATTTTCCGCACGAGCATATTGGCGGATAACACCAAGATAAAACCGACTAGAGACTGATAAACTGCCGCAGCAGATGCCATACCAATATTGTTAAGTTCCATCAAACCGCGGTATACATAGGTGTCAATCGTATTTGTGACATCAATCAATGGGCCACTGTTCATTGGCACTTGATAAAAGAGACCAAAGTCAGAATAAAAGACACGTCCAACCGACATTAACACCAGCGTAATAATTGTTGTTTTTAGACCAGGCAGTGTAATATGCCAGATTCTTTTCCATCTTCCAGCACCGTCAATTGCAGCGGATTCGTATAGGCTAGTATCAAGCCCAACTACGGTAGCATAGTAGATAATACAGTTGTATCCAAGATTTTTCCACACATTTACGACAACAAGAATGATTGGCCAATATGTAGGGTCCGAGTACCAAGAAATAGAATTTTTTCCCATTGGTTGCAGAACACTTCTGTTGATAAATCCTGTGTCTGTACTTAGAAAACCGTAGACGAGATAACTGACTACAACAATAGATATTAGGAAAGGTACTAAGATTACCGTCTGATATATCTTCTTGGCCATAACAGATTTCAGCTCATTGAGTAGGATTGCTACTGCGACGGCAAGTATCGTTCCTATAACGATAAATAGCATATTGTAAACTAAAGTGTTGCGGGTGATTGTCCATGCTTCTTTTGTCTTAAATAGAAATTCAAAGTTGGACAGTCCAGTCCAAGGGCTACCAAGAATTCCCTTTGCGTAATTAAATTTTTTAAATGCAATAATAATACCGCCCATGGGGATATAGTTGTTGATAATTAAATACACCAACCCTGGAATCATCATAAAGTAGAGCGGTAGATACCGTTTATATTTTTTTATTTTCTTTGACATATCAGACTCCAATCTCAGGCGTTAGGAATATCTTTATATGTTCCTAACACCTGCGCATAAAGTGAATATGGCGGCAGTTTTCCCGCCGCCATAATAAAATCCGTTGATACTCCTTACTGATTCGCTTCTAGCCATGCATCCAACTGTTTTTGCTTTTCTGCAATAATCGCATTTGCTCCAGCGCTCTCAAGTTCCGCGATAAATTGCGGAATCGTTGTTTCTGGGTCCAGTGAACCTGCCATCAACGCATGGTCATATTTTGCGACCACATTGGCACATGCTGCCACTTCACTTTGAATTTCCGTGTTATCCCAAGCAAAACCTTTTGCAGGTGATACAATTGCGTTTTTATTGAAGTTTTCTGTCTGTGTCCAGATATCTTCTGGATTGCCATTCCATACATAAGAAATCATCTCGTTTGGCCATGCCCATGGAAGGCTTAAATAACCAGTATTGGCTCCGTTAATTCCTTCTGGATAATCAACAATCCCTTTTTCTGCATCTATAATTTCATAGTGCTGGCCTTCAATGCCATTAATTAGAATATTTGCAAGTTCAGGATTGGTATAAATTTCATTTAATACTTGGACAGCTCTTTCTGGTTGTTTACTATTGTGGGGTACATACCATACAATATCGACACGAGTCGTTGTGGTATAAGGAGAAATTAGTTCAACAACTGCAATTTCCTTTCCAGACTCTTTTGCAATTTCCTGCTCAATTCCGGGTTTTGTATTGGAGAATCGTCCGAAGGCTTTTCCAGCACCAAGTAAACTGTTTGCATTTTCTGTGCTGGTGGATGCATCTGGCATAATCAATCCTTTCTGTGCCCAATCATAACGAAGTTTTACTTCATTATAGTAAGCATCAGAAGCATAGTAGTTGATAACTTCTGTATTATCGGAATCCACGCTGAGCAGTGAACCGATATCTCCGCCCAAATCGTCTTGTTTTGTCATGCTGCTACAATAACCAGTATTAGATACAATTGGATATACATCAGGATATAATTCCTTTACTTTTGTCAGTAACGGTTCTAATTCCTCTTGCGTTTTGATTGTGGTGTAGTCAATTCCTGTTGCATCTGCCATTTCTTTATTAAAGGCAAATCCCCATCCAGTTGCTTTTTCCTTGTTGGATGGCACTCCATAGATATTTCCGTTAAACGTTACACAGCGCCAATCATCTACACTGATTTGCTCCTTTAGGTCTTTGCCATAGCTCTCCAGATAATCATCGAGCGGAAGAATCTGACCACTGCTGATTGCCGTTGTCACGTTTCCACAATACTGGTACATCAAATCCAACTTTTCATTGGAAGCTAACATAAGATTTACTTGTTGGTCGTAACTTCCAAAACCAACTCTGGTCACTTCAATTTCCGTGTTAAATTTTTCTTTTGTAATTGCGCTGGCTGCTGCGGAGACTTTCTGACAATCCTCCGTGGAAGCATCTCCCGGCGCTAGAATTTTTACCGTATAGGCATCTTGTCCGCTGGAGTTCTCTCCAGAGGTAGTTCCCTGTGCGGTTGTGGATGACTGGCTGTTATCTCCGGTATTGGTCTGTTTGTCGGAGCCACATCCAGCAAGCATACTGATAGATATTAATACGCTTAAACTCAGTGCTGTAAATTTTCTTCGTCTCATAATATATACCTTCCTTTCACCTGTTTTACATAAAAATTGTATCGAAAAACAGTTGATGTGAGCTATAAATATTTTGACCTAAACTTTATATATTATGACTTTTTACGGCACAAAAGTATTACTGTTTTTGGTTATTTTGTCTGTATTCGCTGGGAGACATCTCGTAACTTTTCCGAAAAACTTGTGTAAAATATGAGAAATTTGTATAACCTATATTAGAGGCAATTACACTGACTGGAAGGCTGGTACTTTTGAGCATAGCAGCAGCCATTTTAAGTTTTTCCTGAACAATGTAATCTGTCAAAGAGATGTTTTTTTCTTTCTTAAATAAGCGTGATAAATAGTCAGGGTTCATATAGATATTATCTGCGATATCTGTGCGGCTAATATTTTGATGAATATTTTTTCTGATATAAGCAATTGCCCTATCTACAGGGGCAGTTTCTTTGCTGTTTTCTTCTTCAAGTCCTTTTAGATAAGTGATTATAAAATCTACCAAATGATACATCTGGCTTAAAGATTCTGTTGATTTTTTTAGAGCCATAACATCATATTCCTGTTGAAATGCCTCATGCGCTTTTACGCTGTGTGCACTTAAAAGTTCAAAAAACATTTGAAGAAAATCTTGCTGGAAGTATGCTAATGTCTTTTTGCTAATTCTTCCTTTTCTTTCCATTCTCTCAAAATATTCATGCACAATATCACCGACAATGTGATACTGTCTTAACAGAAAATAATGTTTCATTTGTTCAAAATTAGGGGCATCATACTCTGTCTCTGTGGAAATATCTTCTAGTCCTATATGAAAGACACCAGCTTTTCTAACAAGATTGTTTTCTGTCAATTCCATCATTTGTTTCAGACAGTCGGGCAACTGTGTTAGTCCGGTTTCTCTGCCTACATAACATGCGATGGACAGGTGTAGTTTTTCCTTTGCCAGATTTACAAAATGATTTAATTTTTGACACATATCATCTTGATTCCAGACAGAAGTACCATAAAAGACCCCCACATAAGTATCTTCGTCTACAGCGCAGAAAAACAGACGACGGGAATAATCTCCCATTATTTCCATAAAGACATTTTCCATCACAAAACATAGAATCTCATTGTCAAATTTTTCTGATAATTTGCTTCGGTCCAAAAGTTGAATACATACCATCCAGCTTTTTTCTTCGGGTTTAATATCAATAGACAATGTATGTAAATATTGCACTACAGTATCTACATACATCTGCCGTCCAGAAAGGTATTCTCTTAGAATTGCATCCAGAAGTTCTTTCTCGTGTTTGCTAACATAATTGCCATATACAAGAACTTGCTGCTGTTTTTGCTCTTTTTGTAACTGGAGGAGTGCTCTTTGTAGAGTGCTTTCTACTAATTCATAGGGGGCTGGCTGCACAAGATAGTCAAAACCGCCTAGCTTCAAAGCCTGTTGCGCATAGGCAAAGTCTGCATGGGCGGTCAAAAAAATAAATTTTATATCAGGATAATTTTCACATGCCCACTCAAACAAATCAAGTCCACTTCCATTGGGCATTTCAATATCGCACAATGCAATATGGACTTTTTCCTGTGTAATGATTGTCTTGGCAGTTGCGCTATTGTAGGCATGGAAAACGTTGTGGATTCCTAAAAAATTCCAATCAATTCCTTGTTTGATACCTTCAACCACATCTGGTTGGTCATCAATGATCAATACATTCATCAGTTACCTCTTGTATTTGTTCTGTGTGTGATTTCTTGTGTAAGGGTATGATTAGTTCGCATAAGGCGCCTTGGTAATCATTCATGCAAGTAATCCCTGCTTTCGACTGATAAAAAATTTCTAAGCGTTGCCGAAGATTACGAATACCAGTGGCAGTTCCAGAGTCACAGTCTCGGTTTTTCGTATAATTTTCCAGCGCTTCATCTGAAAAGCCACATCCATTATCTTGTATACTAATATCCAGATAGGATTCTTGGTCGGCGCGAATAATGTTGGCAAAAATCCGAATTTCCAGATTACGATCTGGACAGACACCATACTTAAAAGAATTATCCACAAAAGTTTGAATGC
>BLMC01000041.1 GCA_011959805.1 Lachnospiraceae bacterium
GCGAGAGTGGGTCACCGACATATTTTTATAATAGTACATATGGAAATCAGGCTGTTGGTATCCATACACATGGTGGCAATTATAGTAGAAGAATTACCACTACGTTAGTAAATTGGTTAAAGGATAATGGATATGCAAAGTAAAAAGAAAATGATGATAGGACTCTCCATATTTATACTATTACTAGCAAGTGTACTAGTGGTGCTATATATGAAGTTTAGGGTAAGTGGTGAGAGCAAAGACGAAACAATAGTAGGGACAGTTTTGGAAATCAAGGAAAACAATATGTTGATACGAGATGAAAATGGAGCGGAGTATATTGTTTACTTAGAAGCTGATTACAATGGAGAAGAAGTTGAAACATTTTCTGAAGGCAGTAGAGTACGGATTTGGTTTTCTGGAGAGATTGCAGAAACATATCCTATGCAGGTAACAGCATATAGAATTGAAAAAGATTCTTGAGAGCAAGTGGTGTACTTTATTATAGAAGAGGTACACCACTTTTAGCGTAATGAAATTTTTTTGAAAAATTTAGATACATCTAAATATGCAATTGCATATATAAAATATTACTATTAATTTATCATTTACAAGGATATTTGAATGTATTAAGGAGATCAGACGGCAGATTATATCTGGAGTCTGGTTTTTTTATGCGCAGACCTTTGGAGAGGAAATAAGCCGTTAAAGCGGGGCACGGGTCGCGCGAGTAGGTAAAATAAACTTCCCTACTCGAGTATCCTATCTGATGGTAAAGTAAATTTTTTCTATTGACCGATTTCTGCAATAAAAATTGCATAAAATGGACTAAAATTAGTCCCCTTTCAGTAGCTTTATTGAATACAATACTCTAAAAAGAACCGAAACGGGTTCAAAGGTATGGTGATGATATGGAGCAGAAAATAAAGCAGGATGAAATATTAATTGGGCAGAATATCAGGCGCATCAGGAAAGACAAAGGGATACGACAAACTGACATGGTAGCACTGATGCAATTACAGAATGTACCCGTAACTAGAGAAGCGTTAGTAAAGATAGAAAGAGGTATACAGCATATACAAGCGTCGCAGCTTAGGGCAATCCGAAACGTATTGGAAACAACATATGATGAATTGTTAAAATAAAAATGACAGATCGGTGAACCTGCCATTTTATTATAAATTTTTATATATTTATCCAATTGATAATAATTCCTTTATTACCACTGAAAATGAATTTGGAGATGAAAGACTTTTCTTTAGGTCATATTCATTACAGTCGGGCATTTGTGAAAGCATACTAATTTTATGCTTTTTCCATAACAGGACAGCATTTTTTTCAGGTAAAATTTCAAAAATGTATTTATCTTGCCAGTGTTCGAGTACAATTCTATTTTCTTTTAAAATGAAATAGATTCGCATGGTAAGGTTATAATCTTCATGGCAAATATAATATAAGTCATTGGCTGTTTTATGTTTAAAGTCGTCCAGGCATGATATATTGTTTTGGAACAACATGGGGTAAACTTTTACAGGAAAATTGTATTTATCAAAATATTCTTTGATGGATAATATTGACCGTAATTCAATATGATGTTCCCTGCAGATTTGTTCCAGTTCTTTCGCTGTTTTCTCCCCTAAATTTCTAAAATGCAGTATTTTTTCTTTTGGATAAAAGGAAAGCTGCGAAAGATACATAACACCATTTTGAATAAGGGAATTTTGTAAACGCTTTGACATAGGGACATCGTATACAGATATTTCATTGCTTGGCGGTAACAGATAACCAAAAGTGTTCAATTCGGTGATTATGGGTTCTAGGTTAAAATTTTTGGGGAACTTGTCTATCAGAGTGATATAGTTTTGTCCTTGTAGTTCTGAAACCTGTGTCAAACCTATACTTTTTAGGGCAGCTTTGGCATCGGCAGAAATATTTAAGTCTTGTATTTTCATGTCTAAAATCATCGCTCCTTTATTCTTGAGAATTGAAATGGAAACAATCCTAGTATAACACTTTTTCAGAAAAATACAAACCTGAAAAGGACTAAAATAGGTTCATTTTATAAAATTAAAGGTATTTCTTATTTTTAAACCAGAGAAGCATATATGGGACTTGATAATTCTATTTAATAATGTCAAAATCTGCATAATTTAGTCGTTTTCTGCAATTTAGTTGACTAACGTGTTAAAGAAAAATAAAATAAGAAAGATAATATATGCTGTTTTTTCCTATTGCATTTGGATACTATGAATGTCAATAAAAATTAAAGATTTTAGTATGACATGTCGAAATACAAAATAAGGGGAGTATGGAATGCTGAAGATGGACTTATTATCAGGTTATTAGGAAAGGGGAAACAAAATAGATGTTCAGAATTGCTATATGTGATGATGAAATGCTTTTTACAGAACAACTAAAAGAAATGATTTCTGCATACATGATGGACAAGGGATTTGTTTTTAAGATAGATACGTATAGTTCTGGTGAGGAACTGATAGAGTTAGGGATTGAAATCGTACAATATACAGTCGTATTCCTGGACATTAATATGGAAAAAATTAATGGTATCATGGCGGCTGAAACGATTAGAAAAATGAGCAGGGAGTTGTTTATAGTATTTGTGACCGCATTTGTTGATTATTCGTTGGAGGGATACCGATTAGACGTTGTGAGGTATTTGTTAAAGGGCAATGCTAGTTTTAAGAATACAGTTAATGAATGTATTGATGCCATTATGGATAAGATGAATTATTCCGTCACTAAAAAAGAATTTGACTTTAAGGAAGGCAAAAAAGAAGTATCACTGGAAAGGATACTATATATCGAGAGCAATCTGCATAAACTTGAGTTTCATGTTATGGAAGATACCTTGAAAGTTTATACTATGTATGAAACATTAAATATATTGGAGGATAAACTGTCAGAGTATAATTTTATAAGGATACATCAGAGTTATCTTGTAAATATAAAACATATAAAGAATGTTGCCCGATATAAAGTGATATTGTCAAACGGGGTTGAGTTATCCATACCAAAAGTAAGATATATGGATGTCAAGAAAAAGTTTATATCAAGTCAGGGAGAAGTATAGATGTTTAATTTAATACAGAGTGTATTGTTGATATTCATTGAAATGATGTGTTGCAAGATTTTTTATGAAACCTTTGGGGAAATACGGTATAAAGGTTGGATTAATGCAATTCAGTTTATATTGCTGCTTGGTAGCATGTGTATTCTTGCGTATGGATTTTCTGAATATTTAACAATGAGACAAACTTTTGCTATTTTGCTATTTTCAGCATTTATGTTTTGGCATGTTAAAATAAGTATAAAAAAATCCTTTGTTTTAGCTACATTATTTGATGCATTGTTGTTGGCATTGGATTATCTGATATATTTAATAAGTAGGTGGTTCCCTTTGGATAAGGAGTTACTTGGGCAACAGTACGGAATTGGGCGTATTTTGGTATATTTACTTGGAAAAGTCATATTGTTTCTTCTTATTCTTCTTATAGGAAAGCAGTTTGGAAAAAAATCAATAGAAAAGATGTTGGATACAGAGTGGTTAAGATTTCTATTCTTTCCTGTATTTACTATAGCAGCTATTTCTGCCATGCTGTCTGTTTTTGGATATGTGCAGACAGTAGAACAGGCAAATTTGCTAATTATTATTGCATTTGGGATGGTGGTAATGAATATCATTGTGTTTTATTTAATTAATGATATTGTGGAAAGAGAGATGAAAATGCATCAAAACAAGGTTTTTCAAATTCAAGCGAGAAACCAGTTGGAAATGTATAGGTCTATATCTGAAAACTTTGATAAGCAAAAAAGAAAGACACATGAATATAAAAATCAGATTGCATGTATTGATTCTTTGTTGGAGAAAAAGCAATATTCAAAATTGGATGAATATGTAAAAAAGATTTATGGTTCGTTGAATAACGAACCAGATGCTATTAATACCAATAATGTGATTGTAAATGCCATACTCAATACTAAGTATCAGGAGGCAGACACAAAGGGAATTGTTTTTGTATTTAGGATAAATGATCTCTCTGAATTAACCATAAAGGATGAAGATGTGGTAACAATTCTTTCTAATCTTTTGGATAATGCTATTGAAGCCTGTGAGAAATGTGAAGATAAAAGGGTAATTAAGTTTAAACTTGTTAAAGAAGAAGATAGGATAATTATTGCTGTTAAGAATACATATAATTATGATATTGTTTATGAACATGGTGAAGTAAAAACAACTAAAACTTTTGAGGCGGATGAACATGGTGTAGGAATTAAAAATATATTAAAGACCATTGAGAAATATGGTGGATCGTATGTTATTGAAGATAAGAATAAAGAATTCTATTTTTCGATTATTATTCCTTTATAAAAATAATATTGAAATTATTTGCTCGATAGTTATTTTTTATGCCGTTTTCTGCGCTAAACTATCCGTTTTCTGCAATTAGACTTGAATATTTCTAAATAAATATTCATACTAAATAACTAAGGAGGCATATTTATGATAGAGAAGATAGCATTAAAAATCGTCAATCAAATGGAGATGCAGAAAATAATAAACAAATCGAGTTGTGAATACTATGAATACGCCTTAATAACTACAATTGAAAAATCTATAACAGTCAGCACCATGTTGTTTATTGGGCTAATTTTTAGACAATTTTTTCAGACGGTTTGCTTTATGGTGTTCTTTCTTTCATTGAGGAAACGGACAGGAGGGTTTCATGCTAATAAATTTTGGCAGTGTTATCTGGGAACGGTCATAATTTATATCACAATAATGCAGATTGTTCCTATACTTTGCAGAAATCCAGTTATTATGTATGGATTGCTATTTCTTGCAATACTTCTAATCTGTATTATGGGAACAGTAAATCACCCTAATATGGATATGAATAAAAGGGAACTGCAAAAGTCTAAGAAAGCGGCAAGGTTACTTGCTTTAATAGAAGTGATGATAATTGTTGTCTTAATTTATTTAAAATCTGATTCTTTATATATCGGTTTTGCTTCGGTGGCTATTATATTATGTGCATCCTTGATGTGTCTGGCAAAAATTATAAAACAGGAGGTAACAGTAAAATGAAGAAAAATGAAAACGGCAACAAAAAAGTGCTAAAGGTAGTAGAGCGAATTGTTCGCAATGAAGTTGAAAAAGTTAGGGGTGGAGATCCCCCTATTTGTATAGGAATTATTCATCAGCCGAAAAGACCGAAGAGGAAAGAAGAATAAAATTGAGAGTTGATATGGTAGTAGTCATGATTTAAAGCTGTATTGAAAATTAGACTAAATATAAAAAAGCCTTTCAGAATGTAATAGAACATTTGAAAGGTTTTTTTGTGCCGTTTTTTGCAAGGGTGATTGAATTTTAACCATATTTTCTTATTATATGAGTAGGAATTTTTGTTAAATTTTCAATAATAATGTAGAATCTGAACAAAAAATTAGAAGGTATATATGCATATAACAGGAGACAATTATTCACAGTATGCTCAAATGGTTCAGCAAATAATGGGAAAGAAAGTAAGTTCCACTGACCCGTTGTAATGAACTTAAAAATATATAGTAGACATGAATAGTAGAATTTGAAAACACAAATGATATTTAATATTTGAAACGCTTATGTATGTTTTTTATGCAAAAATTTAGAACAGGAGTATATTGTATATTTTTATATTAACAGCATATAGAAATTTTGCTTTGCTCTTAGCGACTAGGTGCGAGAACAGGTATTTTATGTCATTTTCGTGGAAAGTATCGAAAACTATATAAAATCAAAGGTGATAATTAATGTCTTAAAACAATTAGTTTAGCAACAAAATTATTATCTATAAAGCTGTGTACAATAAGCATGATACTTCGGACAAAGCTAGGCTTTGATATATTACAATCATAAAACCTGTTGAGAAAGTTAGCAGATATGGTTCAGTAGGATATTTTTGAAATTAGTGCTTTTATGGTGTAGCAAGAAAAATAATCATGAGTCAAGTGCCGTTTTCTGCTGTAAATGGTCATTTTCTGCAATGCATATTGTCGTACAAAGTAAAATTGTTATAATGATATTGAAGTAAAAATTAATTTTTGGGGAAAGGTGGAAATAAATATGGCGATTAACGGAGTGAACAGTTACACTAATAGTTATATTGAGTATTCTAACCAGACAAATCAGGCAAAAAGCGGCAGTAAAACGCAAAATGCAAATGCTGTAGAAAAAGATGTAGAGAAGGATATCAAGAATCAAGATGTCTCGGATTACTATAATTATTTGAAGAAAAATTATAGTGCGATGCAGCAAGGGAATGTATCGGTTTCAGGAGAATATTTGAAAAATTGTGCGTCCAATAAGCAGAAAGCCAAAGAGCTAGAAGATTTTATTAAAAAGATTCCTGAATTGGAAGAACAGGGATATAAGGAATTGTCAGCGAGGAATAAGGCCCTTGGAGGCACAGTTACATATTATCAACAGTCCTGGGTGATAAATAAAGATGGCAGTGTGCAGAGTACGGTTTATTCTGTCACTGAAACAGGCATGACAAACGCCGAGAGAATGAAAAAGAGTATAGATGAGCGTTTGGAGAAGCAGAAAGAAAAGAAGGAAGAGGATAAGAAGGCGGAAGAGAAACGAGAAGAAGAGAAGAAGACAGAACTGAAAGAAGATGGGGAAATTATCATTAAGGATACATCTGGAATCATTGACAGCTTGGAAGAAAACAAGCTGTATCAGTCGATGAAAGTGGATTATGTTGATGCTGAGTCTATGGAAGAATTGGAAAAAAAGATGCAGGATAGTCACAGCAATAGCTGGACTTCTGTAGATATTTTTGCATAAGAATTTACAAGCGGTGCAAATGTTCAAAAGATAGATTTGCATATTATAGAAAAGGAGGTGAAAGATCATGAAAAAGTTAGGTAAGAAGAGAACAGTTTCAAGCCAGACTGTTCAGGCATATGCATGTAGATGTTTATGCGTATGTCCGTCATGTGCAGCCGCAAGCGTGCAGAGTACATTAACAAATGGCACATCTGGCACTACAAGCGGAAACTTAATGTTGGTGGTTGGTTAATAGTTAGCAGCTCACAGTTGGAGGAGGGGCATATTTTAGTAATATGTCCCTTTTAAAATTATAAGGTCGTGATAAAGATAATCAGGAGGTAATTATGAACTGTTTAGATAAACCAAATATTCACTTATTTGTAGCTTGTGGAAAATATTATATATATGATGTGTGTAATAATATTATATTAAGAGTTACCTCCGATTGCTACAGATATATAAATAATATAATGCAAAGTAGTAAAATATCAATTTCTGAGTTTAGAGAAAACCAATTAGTTAATCAGCTAATGGACGAAGGTTTCTTAAAATTTCAAACAGTAGATACATTAATACATCCATTGAATGATAAGGTAGAAGATTTGTTAGATAATGATTTGCATATGCTGATTTTGCAAGTTACACAAAATTGTAATTTGAGATGCAAATACTGTATATATTCTGGTAGTTATATAAATAGACAGCACAATAATAAGCGAATGGATTTTAATACAGCCCAAAAAGCAATTGATTTTTATATTTTACATAGTAGTCAAATGAATAAATTAAGGTTTGGGTTTTATGGCGGGGAACCAATTTTAGAGTTGGACTTAATCAAGCGGTGCGTTGATTATATAAATAAAAAAGCGTTTGGAAGAGAAATCGAATACAATTTAACAACAAATGCTACTATGCTAAATAAGGATATTATAGAATTTCTAGTACAGAATAATTTTTATTTGACAATTAGTTTGGATGGTCCACAAAATATTCAAGATAAGAATAGAGTTTTTGCTGGAAGTGACAAGGGAACATTTGATAGTGTAATGCATAGTGTTATGGATATAACAGAAAATTATCCTGATTATATGGTCAATGTACATTTTAATATGGTAATGAATCCAGAAGATGGTTATAAGGAATCAAATGACTTTTTTGTTCAAGATGAAAGAGTAAATGAATATTACGTTACAGCAACGGAGCAAAATGATGTAAACTATAAAGAAAATATTAATAAATCAGAAGAATATTATATTAACCGCGCATATGAACAATTCAAAATGATATACAGCTATTTTCGAGGGGTTAAGAACGGTGCATCGCCATTAGTTGAAGGATATTTAACTAATATAAAGAAAAATATAGCAGATCAATTGAAAAAAGATGCTTCGGGGTTCGTAACCGGGCATCCTGGTGGTCCATGTGTGCCAGGACTTCAACGGTTATTTGCTGATGCAGATGGAAATTTTTTTCCATGTGAGAGGGTAAATGAAACGTCAGAAATTATGCAGATTGGTGATGTGGATTCTGGAATAAATGCATCTAAAGTCAAGGAATTGTTGAATGTTGGAAAAATAACAGAAGATATTTGTAAAAAATGTTGGGCATTTAGATTTTGTACTTCCTGTGCTGTTTATGCAGAAGATGGGGATAAATTATCAGCGCAAAAGAGGCTTAGCAGATGTAGCTCGATTAAAAATACTATTGAGGCAAATCTAAAGGAATATTGTGTATTAAAAGAGCTAGGATTTGATTTTTCTGAATTAGAGAATGATGAGGTGTTCGTGTGAAATCTTTGATTTCACACATCTTGATTAGTACGCCCACCAAAGCGGGCAGATGGGAGTTCGTGTGAAGAAGGCAGTAATTATTTTATATAATAATGAGGTAAGTGAAATTGTAATGTATCATAAAATGATTTGCAATTATGAAATTGTTCAAGTGGTTTCTCCTAGTGGATGGGGGTTATCCCAAAAAGATGCTGGTTCTGTAGACGGAGGAATTTCTACGGAGTATGTCATTAAAGATGATATAGATTACAATGTGGAATTTGAAGTTGTCTTATTATTAACACCAATTACAGAAAATTTATTATACCAAGTTTACAATGTATATTTGAAAAGAGCTATACATGAGGGGAAATTAATTGTTTGTACTAAAAGAAATGGAGATTTTTTAGTTAAGTTATTTAACGACTGTAAAGACTGTATCATAATGATAGAAGAAAAAACAAATTATGATATAAAACGTATGGGGAAAATTGAAACACCAATTATAGTAGTTGCAGGAACCCATGAACAAACGAATAAATTCAAGATTCAACTTGAATTAAAGCGATATTTAGAGAAAAACAAGTATAAGACGATATTGGTTGGTAGTAAGAGTTTTTCAAAAATTTTCGATTGCTATCAGTTTCCAACATTTATGTTTCAAAATATAACTGAACGTGAAAAAATATTGGCATTTCAGGGATATATAAGGAATATTGAAAAAAATGAACATCCAGACATCATTATTATAGGGGTGCCAGGAGGAATGATGCCATTCAATGAAAAATTTCCCGGAAATTTTGGGATTACCTTGTATGAAGTTATGTTAGCTATTCAGCCAGATGCATTCGTTTTAAGCTGTTTGTATGAGGAATATGATAATGAGTATTTTGAAGAGATTAAAAATGTTGTAAAATATAGATTCGGTGTAGAAATTGATTGTTTCAATATTGCAACATTCCAAGTAGATATTAATGAATCCGAACAAAGTGATTCTTTACAGTATTTTAAGTTGTCCCAAAAGGCTGTAGATTCAATGATTAGAAATTTGACTCAAAAGATACCAATATTTAATATATCCAATGGAGTGGATGGAACAAGAATGGCAGAGTTCATTACACATCGTTTGGAAGAATATAGCGAAGCAGAGTTTGTATAAGGAGATCAAAGTGGACAAGAACCTTGTAAAAGAAAAGTTAATTGAAATATTTAAGGATAAGCTGTTTAGGGATATTGCAAAGCATGATAATATATGGGAAGAAAGTATATTTGGAAAGAGTATTGCATTGCTTCCAACAGAAGCATATTTTTTATTAATTGAGATTGAGAAGAATTTTGGAATAAGGTTCTCTTACGAGGATATTTCAAATGGAAAATTTAGCACTCTAAAAGATATTTGTGATAGTATACTGAAGCTGCAAAGCAAAGAAACTACCTAGTATTTAACTCAAAACTTAGATATGAAATCAGGTGGGAGTTGTTATTGATGAGATATTTTATAAAGGTATGTTTTTTAGTGTTAATGAAAAAAAGAATTGGAACCAATATCATTTAGCTAAGGCATTAGCTTGATGACTTCTTTTTAGACAGGGATATGAGAACTCTTATTCTTGTCTGTTTTTTGCTTTTAGGAAAAATTTATCTGTATTCGGACAGCACAAAAAGAGATATACTTTTGTAGAAGTTAAGTAACTCAATACAAAAAACTTACTGTTGACTTAGGTCTGACTTTGTGAGGAGCTAATTGCTCAAGTCTGACAGATAAAAGATTTTTCTGTATTAGTTTTTCAACATCAGGTGGAGAGAAGGGCTTGCTTTTGAGAGAAGCTTATACTGTTTCGGATTGGCTTTTACTTTTTTATCTGTTTTCGTGTCAATATAAGATGTATAAATAGGGCTAAAACAGGTTCAGAATATGGTGACGATATGGAGCAGAAGATAAAGCAAAATAAAAAATTTATTGTTTAGAAAAAAGAAGGGCATTTGGTAGACAGAAATGGTGGCGTTAATGCAATTACAAAATGTATTTGAGAAAAGCATTGATGAAGACTGAAAGGGGAATATAGCACATACATCGTAGCTTAGGGCAATCCCAAATGTATTAAAAACAACATATGATGAATTGCTGAAATAAGAATGACAGATCAGTGTGACCTGTCATTCAACTATTTTACACATCTATCTAATTGATAACAAATTCTTTATTGCTACTGAAAATGAATTTGAAGACGCAATCTGCTGCCTTAACTTTTGCTCATCACATGTAGGAATTTGTGAAAGTAGACTGACTTTATGTTTCTTCCATAGCATAGCAGCATTTTTTTCAGGTAGGATCTCAAAAATATATTTGTCCTCCCAGCTATTAAATACAATTCCATTTTCTCTTAAAATAAAGTAAATTCGTATGGTAAGGCTGTAATCTTCTTGACATATATGGTACAAGTCGTTAGCCGTTTTATATTTAAAGTTATCCAGGCAGGATATATTGTGCTGAAACAGCATGGGGTAGATTTTTGAAGGGAACTGGTATTTATCAAAATACTCTTTGATGGATAACATTGACCGTACTTGAATATGATACGCCCTACAGATCTGTTCCAACTCTATTGCTGTTTTTTCTCCTAAATTTCTAAAATGGAGGATTCTTTCTTTAGGATAGGAAGAAAGCTGTGAAAGATACATAACACCATTTTGTACGAGGGCATTTTGTAACCGCTTTGACATAGAAACATCATATACCGATATTTCGCCACTTGGCGGTAACAAATGACCTAATGCGTTTAATTCGTTGATTATAGGTTCTAAGTTAAAATTCTTGGGAAACTTATCTATCAGAGTGATATAGTTTTGCCCTTCCAGTTCTGAAACTTTTGTCAAGCCTGCACTTTTCAAGGCAGTTTTGGCAGCGGCAGAAATATTTAGGTCTTGTATGTTCATGTCTAATATCATTGCTCCTTTATTTTCGGGATTCAATATAGAAACAATCCTAGTATAACACTTTTTTCGAAAAATACAAACCTGAAAAGGACTAATATAGGTTCGGATTATAAAATTATGTTTATTTAATGCTAATAAATATAGAAATCAGTATTCAAAACTGGAAGAATATATAAAGGCGGTGCTGCGTGTAAACGACTTGTCGAGAGTGAGGATTAAAGATGAAGATATTATTGAGAAGTATGGAGGATCATATATCATAAAGGATGATAATTATAAGTTTTATTTTGCAATAATTATTTCTGTCTGATAAAAAGCATCTTATATGTTAGATTGACTATATGGGATGTTTTTTTCGCTGTTTTCTGCTGTAAAGTGTCCACTTTCTGCAAAGAATATTGTTTTATTTCGTTTTTTCTTTATACTGGATAAAAGGAGGGATATATAGATATAGCAGAAAAGATAATAACGCAATTAGTAACCTAATCAGAAAATTTTTAAGTGGATAAGAAAATGATTCGCTTGGACCTTTAATAGGAAAGCGATACAGTTCTGAATGATAGAGGAGCTGTAGAAAGGAGATGTATGAATTTAGGATTATCAAATTTAGCTAATAATTATAACAATTACATAAGTCAACAGAGTAAAGTTGCAGAACAGAATACTAATATTGGGTTTAACAGTATTTTGTCTACCAAAGCGGCTCAAAAGGCTGCTAAAATAGAGTGCAGCTTCAAGGAAATATGGCAATCAAGGTTTCCGGGGGCATATTATAATGTAATGGATACTTCAAAAATTGATAGCACTTTATGGGGACGAAATGATTATCCTTGGGAAAAATATTTTACAAACAACGCAGATGAGTCGGTCTTAGATTGGAAACCATCTGGAGTAGAGCCACCTATGAGTGATCCGAAGGTGCAGGCAAGAATAAATTCAACAATTGGTAAAAAAGCTATTGTTGTACCACCTCAATTGGAAGAAAAAATGAAAAATGATTCAGAGCTGGCAAAAAGAGTATTAGCAAAAGTTGAAAATTTTATTGCTTCACAAGATGCTGCTAATCCTAATCCAAGAAAAGGTTATTTAATTGCTTTAGATGAGAATGGTGAAATTGCTCATGCTTGTGTTACAAGTGAAAAGATGACAGTTTCATCGTCAGAAATGGCCGAATCCTATAAGAGAAGAAAGGAAAAACACGCTGAGTATGAACGAATGGCGGAGGAAACTGTTTTAAAACATAAATTGCAAGAACAACAGGTAGCAGATAGAAAAGTTTATACTAGCAATTTAAGACAAGAAATAATGGATAAATATGAAAAAAATACGATATTGTAAGGAGTATGTGGCTTTTGGAAGATCAGATAAAACAAAACCTAAAAAAATATATTGTTGAGCAATTCGATATCAGCGAGGAAAAATTAGAAAAAGAAGAAAATTTGTATTTGTTGGGAATGATGCCGAGAGATGTGGTGAGGCTAATTTTGGAAATCGAAAAGGAGTATGGTATTCATTTTACAGAGACAGAACTAGCTGATAATAAATTGGATAGTATATCTAATATTGTATTGGCTATCAGGAAGCATGTGCACAAATGAAATTATCCTATGAAAATTAGGTTAATTTAATATATGTGGAAGGAGGAGAAACTGTATGAAAAAGATTTTGGGCAAGAAAATGACAAAGGATGCAGGAAATTTGGTATCCTATGCTTGCGGCTGCTGGTGCTATGCTAGTTGTTCATGTCCATATCCTAATGTAAATCCTAACGGAACAGTAGAGTATGCACAGAACTATGCAAATAACGCGCAGAATGATTCAAAGTTGTTAGTGATCCATATGTAATTGTTTGATATGGGTGCAGTAGCCAGATAGCCTTCATTTATTGGAGGCTATCTGTTTTTACAAATAGAAAAAGGAGGATATGATTATATATGGATAAGCCTTTTGTTCATTTTATTAAATTACATAAAGATATATATTTGTTTGATGTTAATACAAATATGATTTGTAAAATCAATAAAAGAATTTTTGAATATTTTACAGGAAATGGGGAAAGGGAAGTTTTAAGTGCGGATGATGTATTAATAATTGAAAATATGAGAAAATGCAGTATGCTTCAACCAAATAAGATAGAGAAATTAGAACACCCTATGACAGAAATTGTTGAGGATATACTTGAAAATAATATGACAAAACTGACTATGCAAGTTACACAAAATTGTAATTTTAGGTGCGATTATTGTGTGTATTCAGGAAGTTATCATAATCGCATACATAACAATAAGCGGATGGACTGGGAAACAGCAAAGACAGCGTTGGATTTTTTGTGTAACCATAGTAAAAATTCAGCAGAGATTAATATCAGTTTTTATGGTGGAGAACCTTTGCTAGAAATGGAGCTTATTAAGAAATGTGTAGACTACGCACGAAGAATATTTAAACGAAAACAGTTGGCATTTAATTTGACAACAAATGCATCATTGTTGACAGATGATATAATTTTATATATGAAGAAAGAAAATTTTCAATTGACTATTAGTCTTGATGGACCTCCTGAAGTGCATGATAAAAATAGAACATTTTCAGACGGTAAGCGTGGGACATATGATATTGTAATAGATAAAATTAAAAAGATTAATGAAATTGCACAGGAACTCTTGGAACATATAACATTGAACGCAGTATTAGATGATGAAAATGATTTTGCATTAATTAATCAATATTTTACGAATGAACCAATTGTAAAGCATATGATTGTAAGCACAAATTATATAAATGATGTAAATAGGAAAGATAAGATTGAGCGTGGCAATGCCAGAAATTATGTAGAAATATGTAATGAGAAATTTGTTGGTATGATGTATTTACTGGATAGAGTACCGAGGGAAAGTGTGCCTAAATTAGTGGTACGAGAAGTTGCAGATATTAGGGAAATAGTATATAAAAGAAGTATTTCAGAACAGGTAATGCAGAAAGAAGCGCATCCGGGAGGTCCTTGTATGCCAGGAGTTCAAAGACCATTTGTTAATGCGTATGGAAAGTTGTTTCCATGTGAACGAGTTAATGAAACTTGTGAGGAGATGTGCATAGGTAATATTTATGATGGATTTGATATAGACAAGGTTAAAAAGCTGTTGAATGTAGGGAAGATAACAGAAGAAATATGTAAGAATTGTTGGGCATTTAATTTTTGTACACAATGTGCTGTGACAGCCGATAATGGTAAAAAAATAACACCAGTGGTAAGGCTTGAGAAGTGTAACAAAGTTCGTAGTCATGTTGAAAATCTATTTAAAGATTATATAGTATTAAAAGAATGTGGTTGTGATTTTTCAAAAGTTTTTTAGGAGGAATTGATAGATGAAAAGTGATGCTTTATTGTTTCCTTGTGATGTTGAGTTACTTTCGATGATAAAGTACATAGATTTAGGCGAGTATACCATAAAAGGACTTGTAGTATTGGAAAATTCTAACATTTCTTCAGTTGATGAAATGGGCATGCCTATTATAGATGTTGCAGATGTAGAATATGATGCATTTGATAATGTAATAGTTATAGAACCAGAGTTTTATCGTCATTCTTTTATAGAAAATAGCATAAAGAAAGGGAAAAATGTAATATACATAAAACAAAAAGGAAAAGAAGATTTTGATTTAAAACAATTAGATTCAGTATCAGAGGAGCAGCAAATATCTGTTCCGGTTGTGTTTGTAGCGGGGACTGCACCATATACAGAAAAATTTCATGTGCAATTAGCTTTAAGAAAACATTTATTAGATAATGGTTATAAGGTAAGTGTAATAGGAAGCAAAACATATAGTGGTTTGTTTGGCCTTCATTCGTTTCCTTTCTTTATGTATGAAAATATGGATAATATACAAAAGATTATTTTATTTAAGAAGTATGTGAAATACATTGAAATGATTGAACAGCCTGATTTGATTATAATAGGCATTCCCGGTGCAATTATGGCAATCAATAAGAAGCACCATTTTGATTTTGGTATAACAGCATATATGGTTTCACAGGCAGTCGCAGGAGACTATGTAATTATGAGTATGTTGTATGGAAAAAAATATACCACAGAGCAATTAGAGGAATTGAGCAGGGTTTGTAAATATAGGTTGAATTTTGAAGTTGATAGTTTTCATTTGTCTAATGCATGGCTTGATCCATCAACGCTCAAGGATGACCGATTAAAAATTATAAAAATGGGAAAAAAAGAATATGATCAAAAGGTAGACAAGTTATATGATTTAATGAATCCTGATGATATGGATAAAGTATATGAGGATATGATTGCAAAGTTATCATCATATAATGTGAATCAGATTTTTTGAGGTATATCATGGATAAAGGTATCAGAGTTGCAATTATAGATAATGGGATTAATGAGCTTTTCATAAAAAGAGGTATACAAAAAAGTATTACTATTGATGAGCATGGTACTTGTATAGATGATGCAAAAAATAGAAATCAGCAACAATTCCAGCATGGGACAAATTGTGCAATGATATTGGAGAAATACTGTTGTGACTGCCGTCTAAATAGTATAAGAATATTGGACGAGAATGGAAAAGGTACAATTAAAAGTATCTACCCAGCGTTGGAATGGTGCTATAAAAATGAAATAAGACTGGTCAATTTAAGTTTAGGAACAGTGGATTTTAGAGATTATGAAAAATTAAAAGTTCTGGTTAATGAATATACTGCCAAAGGTATGATTATTATAGCGGCAACTGCCAATTCAGGCTTTGTGTCATATCCAGCTAGTTTTACAAATGTAATCGGTGTGGCAACGACAGACAGCCCTTTAAGTTATTCTAAAGATTATATACAGATGGGAATTGATTCGATTGTACCGTCTGAACATATAGTTAAAATATGCGATATGGAGATAAAGACATCTTTGAGCAATAGTTATGCTGCACCATATATATGTGCTTTGATTGCAAATAAATTAAGCAATGACAAAACTTTTGATATAGCAAAATTAAAGAGGTATGCAAAAGAGCAGAGCCATATTAAAATGACAGTAGAGGGAGATGAGCCGGACTGGATTTATAGGGCGTATATATCGGGGAGAGGAACTCCTAGCCGGGCGGAGTATTATTTTGAAACGGTTACAGGGGTATATGATGAAATACAAGGAAAAATAGATACTGTAATAGCCTATTCTACAGCAGAATTGGAAAATTTAGATATAAGGAATAAGCATTTAATATATCTTGGAAATGAGGATACTTATAATATAGATGTTCAAGGATTTATTTGGAGCAGAGAAACAAGGCAACGGCAGATTAAGCATAATTATTATCAGGGAAGCGGTCTGGAAGTTCCAATAGTGATACTGGCAGTAGAAGATGTGATAGATAAGTTCTATGTACTCACAGAACTAAAGAGTGCATTTGCCAATGGTGGTTATAATGCATATACGATAGAAATGGAGCCGGAGTGTGTACTATATGCATTAGAATATATGCCGGAGCCTGTATCGGATATTGATGCTTGGAAAAGTTTTATAGAAAGCCAGACTTTTTATAAACAGAGTGATTTGATCATATGGTGTGTACCAGTGAAAGATCAAGATAAGTATTTGAAAGTATATCCTGATTGTGATGTACAGATTGTTCTTTCTAATGAGAAAGGGAATAATATAGTGGAGTTCTCCTTTGAGGGAGAAAAAATTGAGAAAATAATATCTGGACTGATTGACAGAAAAGATGTTGAGGAAATATATCATATTATAGAATCGAAACTGACGGAGGAAGAAGATGGATAATAAAGAGGCTGTAAAAAGATTACTTCTGTTATTAGGCAGATACAAAAAAACAATAGTTGTAATTGTCGGATGTCTGCTTGTTTCTACCGGATTAAATCTATGCATTCCGCTAATCAGCAGGCGGATCATGGACGATGGTTTTATTGGCGGTAATAAGAAAATATTGATAGAGTTGGTTTTGGCGTCTATGGTAATCTACACTATAAATTCTCTCATAGAGATTGTTAAGGAAAAAAAACGTGTAGACATTTCAGCAAAGATACAATATTTTCTTGCAGAACAGTCCTTTTCACATCTTATGAAACTGCGGGTAAACTATTTCAATAATACCAATTATGCGGAGACTTTGAACAATATTAACACAGATATTAATCAAATGACATCTATTGCTGACAGTAGCGTTTTCTTTGTTATTACACAGGCATTTAGCATGACAGGCGGCATTATAGGTTTATTCATCATAGATTTTAAAATGACGGTGCTGGTTCTTCTGTTTATACCAATTAAGTGTGTTGTAATGAAATACTTTGCCAAAAAGCAAAAACAGATTATGGACGAGTTTATAAAAAGAAATCAACAGTATGCAAAATGGTTTGGAGATACCGTCGGAGGAGTACGAGAGGTCAAGCTATTTAATATCTTTGATAAAAAGCATGAGGAATTTATGCTTAACCAGAACAATATTATAGAGAAACAAAAGCAGATGAATATGTTAGGGCAGTGGAATATGATAATAGACAATATCATGGTACAGTTTCTCTCCACATTGTTATATATATTGGGCGCAAATTTAGTGTTTGATATAAAACTTTCAGTAGGAAGTGTGGTCGCTTTCATTACATATAGCGCTTATGTTACTGGACCGATTTCTGCAATCCTGAATATAGGATACTTGCTATCGGGAATTATTCCATCGACCAAGAGATATTATGCGTTTATGGAATTGGAAGAAGAAATGGATAGTAAGAAGAAAACAGATCTATGTTTGAATGATTTAAGATTACAGCAGGTTTCTTTTGCATATGAAAGGGATAAGTGTATTTTAAACAATATTGATATACTGTTTGCAAAAAGTAGTAAGACAGCTATAATTGGACGTAATGGCTCGGGAAAGACAACAATCATCAATCTTCTTACGAGAATGTATAAGCCAACAAGTGGTGAAATACTGTTGGGAGCAGAAAATATTTCAGAGCTGTCATTGTCAGAATACCGGAATATTGTATCTGTTGTGAGCCAGCAGATATATTTATTCAATGATACAATAAGGAATAATATCTGCTTGTATACAAAGATAGATGATGCAGTGATAGAGGCTGCCTGCAAGGATAGTGGAATAGAAGATTTTATAAAAAAGGTTTCGTTAGATCATATAGTAGGGCAGAATGGGGCAATGCTTTCTGGCGGACAAAAGCAGAAAATAGCTCTTGCAAGGGCATTAGTGCATGACAAGCCGATTATTATATTTGATGAAGCTACTTCAAACGCAGATGCTTATTCGGAACAGCAGATAAATGGATTATTGGATACTCGTCTAAAAGACAAAACGGTGATAGTGATAACACATAAGAAAGAGATATTGAGCAAAGTGGATCAGATTGTTGTACTGAAGGAGGGAGTGGTTACGGATATAGGGAAATATGATGATTTGATAGGGAAAAGTGATGAACTAAATGTTATGTTGGAAAAAGTAGAATAAATATAAGAAAATCTTTTCGGAATGGAAATACTTCTTGAAAGGATTTTTTTGTGTCATTTTCTGTGAGGGTAATTGAGCATTAACCATTTGGACAATGAAGACACATATCATAGCATGATTGGAAAAACCTTTCCGTCCGGCTTTAGTGAATTCTAAAACAGCGAAGAAATCAAGATTGGGAAAAAGAGAATCTTTTGGTGGATAGAATATGATAATAATAAGAAATTATGGGAACAATTACACTGCGTCAAGAAAGGGGACTTTGGAAAAATATTGATTTAATACTACAGATGGGAATGAGAATAAAGTTATGGGTCAGATGCAAAAAATAAAAGACAGAGTTTTCAAATACATTTCAAAATGTAAAATACAATAATTTTCCGTTGTTTTTCAAGTATGTAAAATCAGAGCAGCTTTTCTAAATCATGGATGATAAGAATTTTATGTAGATTTTTTTAAAGAGTATATCACTGTGTGACACAGTACAATATACTCCTGAAAAGTAAATACGGTAACTTACGAGTACACAAATCGATATGGTAGGTCGGTGAGGGTACTCTTTTTTTGTTATTGTCGAAAAATATTGATATATCAGGATATACATACGAAGGTCGAAAGGAAAACCTCCGACTAATTCTTCATTTTAATAAACTTAAAAGAATGGAGAATCAGAAAACGAATGCTATAAAATATATTATTGTTGATAACGTGAAATTATACCAGAAAAAACATAATTTAACACAGTTTGAACTTGCAGAGAAAGCAAAGCTTTCAGCTAATTCTATTAATTGGATCGAACATAGGATCAGAACAATGTCGTTAGAAAACTTCATGAGAATTGCAGGGCTGTTCCTCTTTCATATCTCTTATATGAAAATCTCAATGAAATTCCATAACACAATATATTTTAAATATCTTAAATAGTAAGAGCGTAAATCAGCAGGAATATTTGGTTCATATGCTTGAAGAAATGTCACTTGGATTGGACAGACTCTAATAGCATATATGAGAAAGATGAAAAAGGTGTATGGAGGATTCTATGCGCTTTTAGTAATGCGGACTTTTAGTGACAATCAAAATATTTCCTATTTTTTTCTAAAAGCGAAACCAAATTCTTACAAGTGCCGTATTGATGAAAAATTTGAGCAGATAGGATTTGGAGGAATGGACGAAAAGAGCATATTAAAGAGATTGCAAAACAGGGATGAAAAAGCATTTGAAGAAATAATTGATTTGTATAGCGCTTATATCACTGCCATTGTCAGAAACCTATTAAGCTCAAAAGGAACAAAAGAAGATGTGGAGGAGGTGGTTGCAGATACATTTATCTCATTGTGGAATACGGTTGAAAGAATCAATTATGAAGAATACAGTAGCATCAAAGCATACATAGCAGTTATCGCAAGGAATAAGGCGAAGGACTGGTTGAGAAATGCCAAAGTGCAGAGTTTACAGTTAAGGGATGATATTTTAATAATTGATAACAGCGTGGAACAGTTAATTGTCCAAAGAGAACAACAGAGAATCATAGCAAAAATTTTAGAACAGTTGAAGCCATTAGATTGGAAGATTTTTGTGGCATATTACTACCAGTACAAAAAAGTGAATGAGATTGCGCAGGAGTTTCAGATGAATCCTCAGACAGTAAAAACTAGACTGCAGCGTGGAAGAGAGGCGCTTAAAAAATTTCTGATCAAAGAAGGATATGAGAGTAATGCAGATTAGGATAAGTGATATGCTTGATAATGCTTCAGAGTTGATTGAAGAAAACAAAGAAGTCAGAAATATAACCAACAATCACAGGATCAAAAAAATTGTATTTTCAGAGATTTACTGTATACCAGAATATACTGTAATAGAGAAGGAGGAAAGGAACATGAGAAAAAGGATATTCAAAGTTATGAAATGGGCAGTTTTGGTTATATTGGGAGTTGCTGCAGTATTGACTATTTGGAATTTTATCTGTAAAAAGGCAGAACGATCCAAAATTGAAGCCGCATATGGAACAGCTGTTGAAGTGAATGGGCATAATATGGTAGTGGATATAAAGGGAAAGGACAATGAAATAACAATCATATTGTTGCCAGGTTGGGGATCACCTTCGCCTGTTCTGGAATTTCTCCCGCTGGCGGAAGAATTGTCAAAGGACTTCAGGATTATTACCATAGAGCCGTTTGGATATGGGCTTTCTGATAGGGTTGGAGAGGAGCGGAAAATTAGCGCTGTCGTGGAAGAATTACATGGGTGTATTCAAAAATTAGGCTGCGATCAGTATTATTTGATGCCACACTCGCTCTCTGGTCTGTATTCTCTGTACTGGGCAAATACTTATCCGCAGGAAGTAAGGGGATTTATAGGAATTGACTCATCTGTTCCCAAACAGTCTGATGAAGAGTCGTTCCCGATTAGCATGGTAGCATTGAATAAATTATTAGCATATTTCCAGAAGGCAACAAATATGTTAGGAATTACCCGATTATGCTCCATAGGGAATCCGAAAAATGCAATCTATGCAGATACTTCTTATCCATATTCAGAGAGGGAATTGGAAGTATTTCGTATTTTGGCTATGGATTTTGCATACAGCAAAGATATTATGAATGAAATAGGAAATATGGAAGATATTATGGAATCTGTAAGGGATATGAAATTTCCTGAAACAGTCCCGGTACTACAGTTCATATCAGGGGATAATTGTGAGCTGATGGAAACATGGGAGATACTGCACAGGGAAGTTATTACAGAAACGGATAAGAGTGAAGTGCTACGGCTGGACAGCGGACATTACCTGCATTTTGAAAGGAAACAGGAACTTGTCGAAAAAGTAAGGGAATGGATACAAAATGTGGAAAAAGACTTGTATATTTTGCCTTTTTCTGAAATATAAAGCCTTTTTCTGCAAAAATAATGTTGTTAGAATATGTTTTTGCTATTATAAATATGAATACAAAAAATTTTGTGTATATAGGTTTTCGCAGTGGTTAGACTGTTTATATAAATTCAATAAGATTTAAAAATTTATATTTACCGGAAATGTGGCTTGCACACATTACCGGATTGGACGAAGGAGAGTGTATGATGGATAAATACAAAGAATTGATAAGTATTTTTTCGGATGTCCTCGAAAAATCGAAGGATTACCATATTGCATATATTTATCAGGTGGGCTATGTGTCTTTGGTCGGTTTATTGAGCAAAGTGGAAGAGCAGAACCTGTCAACGATAGTTGATGAAATATTTTCTTCGCCAGAGATTATGGCGGAAAGCTTGCTTCGTAACTGGCGCTGGCAGTGGTTTTATGAAAACAGGGAACTGCTTCCACGAAAAGATTATGATGATATTTGCAGGCTTGATGATGAACTACCAGATAGCCTGCGGGAGCAATATAAACGGGAAATTTTAGTCTGGCAAGATAAAATACAGGCTGTCTTGCAAAAAGAAAGCTAAGTCTGTTTGTATATCATACGTCCGACGAGGGAAGTAGCAGAGATAAAAACAAATACGATTGCTTGAAGAAACAAATATTTTGTGTTTTGGATGAATATGAAAACTAAAGCCAATAAAAAGCTGATAAGTATCGTAAGATAGGTTCTCTTAATGAATGTGCGGTTTTCCTGTGCATCTACTTCCCGATTTGGATGATCAACTGGACCGATGACCAGTATCAATATGGCAGCAAGCAGATACAGTGCAAAAGAGATTGGAATAGGTATTGTTAAATATTTTACTGCCAGCAGAGAAGATATGAGCACGAAACAGGAGCCTATAAAACAGGCAAAATATGTTTTCATATGCAATCCGCCGCCATATGAACGCATGGGGATAAAAAGCAAGAAAAAGAAAAGGCATTCAGGTAACATACCAAGAAACAGGGCTATTATGATACTACATATGGTACTTGTGCTAAGCTCCAAAAAGCATTGAAAACCATATTGGTAGATTTCAATCAGTTCTTTGGTAATGATTTCTTTTTCATATATATAATTTGTTAATTTTTTTGCTAAACTTTCCATGAACAACTCCTTTTTAGAATTTGAAATCAATCCATATGTTATCCGGCTTTCTCTGAATATGAACCATACATAACAACAATTACCTGAAATATATTGTCATTGTCCGTTATATCCATTTGACCATGATAATTTATGACAGCGTGGTTTATGGATGAAAGTCCAAGACCGTGATATATGTTATCGTCTTTTGTAGTTAGATAATGACCAATATTATCTTTTTTTCGCTTTGCCTGATAGTTATTTTTTATGCATAGCTGAAAGATGTCTTTGGTATAAGAAATATCAAGGTATATAAATTTTTTCCCGCCTGGAATATCCCGGCAGGCTTCCAGTGCATTTTCCAGCAAGTTTCCTAAAACTATGGCTAAATGTCCGCTTTCAAATGGAAGGGATGCGGGTACAAGAACATTGACATTAAACTGTATATTATCTTTTTGTGCCGCAGCGTATGCGTGATTGATTAGAGAGTCTACGACTATATTACCACTGCGGGAAATTTCCTCTGGATGATCTCTAGTGTCGATATCTAACATTTGCATTATGTATTTCTCTGCCTCGCTGATCTGTCCTGTCTGAATCATTCCAAGAAGCCCTGAAAGATGATTTTTTAAATCATGCCGAATTCTGCGGATTTTAAGATAGAGGTTCTCACGTTCTTCTGCTTGCTGACTGCAAAGCTCCAGTTGCTGCGCATACAGGCGGTTTTGTTCTCGCAGTTCAGCGTTCCGGCTGATCCAATCGTAGACCTCAAAGATAACATAGTTTACAACAAGCAGGAGGAAACTCGCTGTAGCAGAAAATATCATATATTCGCTATGGACAGCCGCAATAAGAAATATATGGTGCATCATATAAATGCTGCTGACTGGTATCAGTAAAATGGTCAAAAAGTAAAGCAGGGGAATTTCGGAATAGTGATTATCCTTGATACAGTGGTTTATGACAACCGATAATAGCAACATACACATTTTAGATATGAAACTGCCGGCATCTTGAAGCGTTCTGGAATCAAAACCAACAGATATTAGTACCATTAGGACAATGACTTCCACTAACATCCACACTGTGCATATCAATAAAGAAAATATACAACGATGCTTAATGCTTCTCTTGCGGGTAGCTGAGCTGATCATAAATATCAGCAGGACATTCCCAATCAATAACAGATGGGGCGGAAACACGGAATTGATATTGTTTATGAGTAGAAAAACATAATATACGCTCCACTCTGTATAACCTTTCAAATTTCGGATCTCTGGTCCCCAAAATACATTCATATATTTTCGCATAATGAGGAGATGGAGCAGCGATAGGAATAGTTCTGGTATTATTATTAAATATTCAGTCATGCTTCTATGACCGCCTTTCCGCCTGCAATCTTACAAAGTTGCTGGCGCACTTCCTTTTGCCGATCCTCGCTGATTTTCAATTCTATTTCTTTTGCCATAAAACTGATAGTAATATTGAAAAAATTCATTTTCTTAACATAGTCGTAGTTTACTAAAAAAGACTGGTGTATACGCAGAAAATATTGCCTGCTTGCTTCCAGTTCCTTTTCTACATTATTCAGTTTTCCGTAAAAATGTTCATCAGAGCCATCTTTAAGGTGGACATAGACGATTCTGTTATTGCTTTCAAAATAAACAATGTCTCTTATGGACACTTTCCGTATTTCCTTGTTGAATGTAAATTGATAGAATATTTCCGCCTCATTGATGCGTTTACAGGATTCCTTAAAATAGCGGGCGAACTGAGCATGGTTTAAAGGCTTTGAGAGAAAGCGAAACGGCTCCACTTCAAACAGCTCCTTTAAATATTTGTCATAGCCTGATACATAAATCAGAAGTACAGTCCGATCTATCTCACGGATGCACCTTGCAGCCGTTATTCCGTCTACCTGCTCCATTTCAATGTCAATAAATATAAGTTGATAATGCTCACCGTCGTGAATACTTTTCAGAAGGGTTTTGCCGTCAGAGAATACTTCTGTTTCCACACGGATGCCTAACTTACGGCTTTCCTGAAATACCAGAGTTTCAATTTCCCCAGTAAATTTGGAATTATCATCACATATTGCTATTCTCAGCATTTTTATCCACTTCCTTTGTAGATACTTCCTCACTCTCCTCTTGCGCCTGCTCTAGACGCTCAAGTATGCAGCGGAGTGTTTTTTGGTTAATTTCGGATAACTTCTGATAGCGGAGGACAATATCATAGCATCTGTCCATTTCCTGATTCATGCGGTACTGTCCGTTATAATCACGTTTTATATCAGAAATTCCAAGTATGTAGTCAGTAGTAACATTATATTCGTCTGATATTTTTATGAGTATATCAGAAGGAATATCATAAGCGTTATTTTCCATTCTACTTACCGCTTGTTGAGTAGTTCCAATTTTCTTGGCAAGAGCTTCTTGCGATAAGCCTAAATTTTTTCTAAGCTCACGAATACGATTGTTTGACATATGTATAACTTCCTTTCTGATAACATTTTTACATAAAAATTAAAAATATTCCAACAACATAAATGGATAATTAAATACACGTATATTAGTAAAATTAATAAAAATATAGATTAAATAATGATATGGACATATTCTAAAGAAAAAATTACGAGCTGTATCGGAATTTCAACATCTAAAAGAAATAAGATGTAGATTAAGGTATACTTTTGTTGAAAAAAGAAATTGGAGGTGTATTACATGTTAGACAACAGAAAGAAAAATATTACAGCTACAATTTTGGAAAAAGTAGCGCGTAATTCTGTGAAAGTAGCAGCTGACAGCAGATGTATGTATTGTCTGCATCAGCCTAAGCAGCCGACAGGAATCAAGAAGCTTTCCCAATAAGAAAGTTGCATACGAAAAAAATACTGCCATATGTGTGAGGAAACTTACATATATGGCAGTATTTTTTGACAAAAAGATTTTTTATTATTTCAGGTATTGTTAATTGTTTGGTGTCGTGGTTCATAAAACACAAGAATTATTAGATGATCAATTTATGCAGGATAAAAAGAGAGAGTATGCGGCGTTGGACAGTAACCAGCAGGTCATTATTAAAAATATGTCATATTATTATGGCAGAGTTAAATGTCTAAGTGATGTAAATATAAACATAGAAAAAGGGAAAAAGTATGCTGTTATTGGTGCATCAGGTAGTGGAAAATCCACCTTGTTAAAAATTATTGCAAATTTACTAAATGATTATCATGGAGAAGTTTTATTTATAAGGAAATAAATTTCGGATGTCTGTCTAATAATCATTCCTTTTGCATACATAGAGATAATCTTCTGGTCAATATCAGAAATATTTTTTTGTGTTTTTTACCACCTGTGGTTTGAAAGTAGACTTCCTATCTTGAAAGACTTTAATTTCTAATCATCAGTATCAGAGCATTCCGATTTTTCATAACCTAAATATTCATCCATCTCCGATTCCATCATTTCCTTTATCGTTCTTCTCAGAAGATCTTTCTTGTACTCTGTGTACAGGTTTCTTTTGTTTTGTCATAATAAAAAGCCCTCCTATGATTTTTTATTTTATCATAGAAGAACTTTCTAAGTCTTATTTTACAGAAAAAGTTTTACACACTCACAAATCCAACTGGAAACGTTCTCTAATTTAAGACAAACTGTGTATAGACTGTATATTTGTCATAATCCCCACTTTTTCTAAAATCCATTATTTCTTTTTTGATTCTATAGTTGCCTGGTTCTAAGATTCCATATAGTAGATTCCAATCAAGCTTCTGTTCAGTAATCTCTCCTTTAGGAATATTGTAAGCGACTTCGTGAAATCCGTAATTGCCATTTATAACAATAGGAACATTTTCCCATGTATTGTTTTTTTGGACTTCAATCGCAAAGGCGTCCCCAAAGTTAAGCTCACCGCTTGGTGCGTTTTCATCATATTGATGAAACATTAAGACTGCTCCAGATGAGGATACTTTTTTCAGAGTAAGACGAAGTCCAATTTTATCTACTTCGGATTCATTACTATAAATATATGTACCACCTTCTTTTATAGAGGAGTCAAATGAAAGAGTGTTTAGAATTTCCATTACCTGTTCGGAATATATTTCCCACCAGTTTTCTACTTTATATGTAAGAGCGACAATGCCGGAATAATTGTCAGAAAAAGAGATAAAATCCCAATATTTATGATTGTCATAAGTACCAATGCTGGCGTGATTTCCAGCGATGGTAAATGTGTCTGTGGCAAGTTCTGTTCCACACACACCAAAACTATCAAAATAAGCAAGCGTAATATAGCCGTCGGTTACATCTTTGGGAAAGAATTCAATCCCATACAATCCATTGGAAAAATTTTCGCTATCCATAGGATAGGTTTTATAGTTCCATCCAGCAGGGATTGAAAGGGAGATTCTGCCATATGGACCATCTTGTATGACAGTAGTGCTTTTTCCGTCTTTTACTGACGTAGTGAGAAGAGAAGTTGTGTCTAAATCTGGTTCTTCAAGGACATCAGAGCAAGTGGAGAGTGTACTGTGTTCTTCATATTGCTGTGTATTTTTTGTAGTTGAATTTAATGAAGTGGTATTTTCACATCCATTTATTGGCATGATAGACAGACCGAAAATAAGAAGAGACAAAATAAATTTATTTTTCATATGAATCGAATCCTTTCTGAGATTGTATTATGTGTTATATTATAAATAGAAGGAAAAAATATGAAAAAGTTGCAGAAAAATAAAAAAATAGAAACTTTGCTAAATGATATCTTAATAGATATTATTCGCTTTATTGATTCCTTTTGAGAAGTATGTTAGTATAAGAGTAAAGGTAAAACAGGGGATACTGAAGATTTTACATAGTTCCAATCTTCTGATAGAGATATATTGCCAAAGAGTGCCACATAAAATGGAGGGACAAATGAACGAAAAATTTTTTGACCTTGCAAGAGAAAAACAGGATCGTATGATAAATGGCGCCATAGAAGTGTTTGCCAAAAATGGATATAAACATGCTAGTACAGATGATATGGTTAAAGCTGTTGGGGTTAGCAAAGGACTTTGGTTCCATTATTTTGGTTCCAAAGAAGGTATCTATATTTTTGTGTATGATTATTGTGTTAAATATATGTTGTTGGAGCTTTCGACAATTGTGAACGATGCGGAAAAGGATTATTTCGAGCTGATGAAGCAAATCGCTAAGACGAAGGCAAAAGTAGGGCGCAGCTATCCATATCTCACTATTTTTTTGGAGGAGGCAGAACATGAATCTCAGCAAGAACTTGTTGCAAAGACTGCGGAGTCCAGACAAAACTATGAAGAACGAATGAATGCATATCTAAATTCCGCAGAGATTGAAACAATTTCTGATAAGGTAAGGCGAGAGCGCATCAAAAAGTTGTTAGATTATACAGTCAGTGGTATAATACGAGAAAAAACTGCTGAGGCAGTAGACGCAGAAGAAATATTTAACGAGACTAAGGCATATATTGAATTGGTCAGGGACATGACACTTGCTCTCGCTTAAACAAACTTTTACTTTTTCTGTTGATAGATGGGGGCGGCAGGGTATCCGCCCTTTATTTTTTGCATACCCCGCTGTATGGCATCTTTGGAGTTTTTCCAGTCAGCCTCTACATTCCGATAATCAAATTTTTCGACCATCCAACTGACATCTTCTTCAAGGCGGTTTAGATTTTGTTCCATCAAAGAGAAAACG
>BLMC01000042.1 GCA_011959805.1 Lachnospiraceae bacterium
CAACAAAAAGGAACTTATAGAATTTTATTTCGAGATAGCACATTTTCTCAACATCTATGAAATTATGGATGAAAACTATGTGGCTTATAGCCAACTTTTGGACAATGGGGATTTTATGCTAAAACTATTCTGCGTTAATCCAGCAGTAAATTTGCGCCAGTGTATGCAAAAGGGGAGAAGCACGATTTTATTTTCGGCAACGTTGCTGCCAATACAATATTATAAGAAACTTTTGGGTGGAGAAGCAACAGATTATGAGGTCTATGCAAAATCGACATTTGATGAAAAAAAGAAGGCACTTTTGATTGCAAATGATGTCACAAGTAAATATACTAGACGCAGCGAAGAAGAATTTCGTCGTATTGCAGCGTATATTTATGAGGTGGTGCGACAACGGCAGGGGAATTATATGGTGTTTTTGCCGTCGCATCTTTTCTTGGAACAGGTATATGACTGTTTTATGAAAGTGTACTATGATACAAAGACGATGGAGTGCATTGTGCAGGAAGACTATATGAACGAGACAAAACGAGAAGAATTTCTGCTTCGGTTTCAGAAGAATAGAACAAAAGAGTCTATCTTGATTGGATTCTGTGTTATGGGGGGAATCTTTTCAGAAGGAATTGACTTAAAACATGACAGCTTGATTGGTGCACTTATTGTAGGAACTGGTATTCCGCAGGTAGGATGTGAGCGCGAGCTTCTAAAACAGTATTTTGACGCGCAGGGTGAAAATGGTTATGACTATGCTTATCGATATCCAGGCATGAATAAAGTATTGCAGTCAGCAGGGCGTGTGATTCGGACTGCGGAGGATGTCGGTGTGGTGGCATTGCTTGATGAGCGTTTTTTGGAGTTGCAATACAGAAAGATGTTTCCTCGGGAGTGGAGTCAATATGAGGTGGTGAGCGTGTCAGGAATCTCAAAGAAAATTGAGCATTTTTGGAAAGAATGGCGTTAATGTTATAAAGTTGTAAGTGAGTATGTTATGTATAAGACATTTCAAAAATAGGATAAAAAATTGGCAATATAAAAAGATAGATAAAATGGAGGTCAATTATGAAAATTGCAGTGGCAGGTATTGGATATGTAGGGCTTTCTAATGCAATATTATTAGCGCAGCACAATGAAGTGACAGCGGTAGATGTATTTCAGGAAAAAGTAGATTTAATCAACAATAAAAAGTCTCCTATTATTGACAAGGAGATTGAGGAGTTTCTGGCAAACAAAGAGTTGAATCTCAAAGCGACAACAGACGGTGAGGTTGCATACCAAGATGCAGAGTATATTATTATTGCGACACCAACTAATTATGATCCAGACAAAAATTATTTTGATACTAGCTCTATTGAGACTGTGATTGAACTTGTCATGAGAGTAAACAAAAATGCTGTTATGATTATTAAATCCACAGTTCCCGTTGGCTATACAAAATCTATCAGAAAGCAATTTGGGATTGACAATATTATATTTTCTCCAGAATTTCTGCGGGAGGGAAGAGCGCTGTATGACAATCTTTATCCATCGCGTATCATTGTAGGAGAACAATCAGAACGCGCTAGTGTGTTTGCTGATTTGTTAAAACAGGGTGCAGTTAAGAAGGATATTCCGACACTATTTACAGACACGACAGAAGCAGAGGCAATCAAACTGTTTGCCAACACCTATTTGGCGCTTCGGGTGGCATACTTTAATGAGCTAGATACTTATGCAGAGATAAGAGGACTCAATACAAAACAGATTATTGAGGGCGTAGGGCTAGACCCAAGAATTGGAAATCATTATAACAATCCGTCTTTTGGATATGGTGGATACTGTCTGCCAAAAGATACAAAACAGCTTCGGGCAAACTATGCTAACGTGCCCAATAATATTGTATCAGCAATCGTAGATGCGAACCGCACAAGAAAAGACCATATTGCAGACATGATTTTGTCGAAGAAACCGCATATTGTAGGGGTGTACAGGCTTACGATGAAGACCGATTCCGACAATTTTCGCCAGTCTTCTATACAAGGTATTATGAAGCGTATCAAGGCAAAGGGTGTTGAGGTGGTGGTGTATGAGCCGACACTTAAGGAAGACCAATTCTTTCGGTCGAGAGTAATTCGTGATTTTGCAGCGTTTAAAGAAATGTCAGATGTGATTATTGCAAACCGTCTGACCGAAGAGTTAAAGGATGTGGAAGAGAAAATTTATACAAGGGATATTTACGGGAGGGATTAAGTTTCCTCCCGTGTGTTTTTGGCGTTTGTGCTAAAATTCAAACGTTGTGATTTGGATAAATATTCTAAAAATATATGGATAGGAAGAAACGACTTGCGCTTTGTGAGATGAGATGGTATGATAAAAATATGTTCACTGGAAACGTTACCGATAACGATGCCAAAAAATCCGACAATTTTCAGCACAGTAATGCTTCTGTGGACTTTGCAGAGAAAGGTGTTCATTTTTAGAAAAGGAGATTGTTATGAGAAGAAGTGGCGTGCTTATGCCGGTATCCAGCTTACCTTCAAGATTTGGAATAGGGGGATTTTCAAAGGAAGCCTATGCGTTTGTGGATTTTTTGGCAGCGTCAGGACAGTCGCTGTGGCAGATTTTACCGCTAGGTCCTACGGGATATGGAGATTCTCCATATCAGTCTTTTTCCACTTTTGCAGGCAGTCCATACTATATTAGTCTGGATGCATTAATTGAGGAAGGGTTACTTACCGAGGAGGAGTGCACATCGGTTGATTATGGGGACGATGCAACAAAAGTGGATTATGAAAAAATTTATCACACAAGGTTTGGACTTCTTCGCAAAGCGTTTGAGCGGGCAAATGTCAGCGAAAACGTAGAGTATATAGAATTTGTTACGGCAAATCAACAGTGGATTAAAGATTATGCAATGTATATGGCGATTAAAGATTCTCTCGATGGAATATCATGGATTGCATGGGATGAGGAAATTCGTCTTAGAAAGCCAGATGCAATGCAGATATATGAGGAAAAACTTAAGGAAGATATTGCATTTTACTGTTATCAGCAATTTCTATTTTCAAAGCAGTGGATCGCATTAAAAAACTATGCGAACAAAAAGGGAATTCGTATTGTGGGGGATATTCCAATTTATGTAGCATTTGATAGTGCGGACACTTGGGCAAATCCAGAGTTATTTCAACTTGATGCGGAGAATATACCTGTTGCAGTTGCAGGTTGCCCACCTGATGCATTTTCAGAGACAGGGCAACTTTGGGGGAATCCTCTGTACAAGTGGGATTACCATGAAGAGACTGGCTTTGCATGGTGGCTACAAAGGCTTTCTCATTGCTTTCGTATTTATGATATTGTACGCATTGACCATTTTCGAGGATTTGATGAATATTGGTCAGTTCCATATGGCGATGAAACCGCAGAGAATGGTGAGTGGAAGAAAGGGCCAGGTTATAACTTGTTTGCCGTTATGAAAAAAAAGCTTGGCAGTCAGGCTGTAATTGCGGAAGATTTAGGATTTTTGACGCCAAGTGTCTTAAAACTTGTAAAAAAGACAAGATATCCCGGAATGAAAGTATTGCAGTTTGCATTTGATGCGAAGGGAGACAGCGACTATCTACCACATAATTACACAAGCAATTGTGTAGTGTACACGGGAACACATGACAATGATACTGTAAACGGATGGATTTCTTCTTTGAATAAAAAAGATTTGGCTTTTGCAAAAAAGTATTTACATGTCAAAAAAACATCGGAGATTTGTGAATGTTTAATTCGCGCTGCACTTGGCTGCGTAGCAGATACTGCAATTATACCAATGCAAGATTATCTTGGACTTGGAGCAAAAGCGCGGATAAATACCCCTTCTACATTGGGCGGAAACTGGGAGTGGCGCATGGAACGTGACGCATGTACAGAAGAATTGTCGAAACATATGTTGGAGCTTTCGCAAATCTATAGTAGAACGGTTCGCCAGAGTACGAAAAAGCGCTGACAGGGGTGAAAAATGTGTTCGAGCCGACAATAAAAGATATCGCGAAAATATGTGGTGTGGGAGTTAGCACTGTATCGCGCGCGATTAATGATCACCCTGATATCAATCCTGAGACCAAAGAAAAGATTTTAGAAATTATTCAGGAATATGGATATGTTCCCAATAATAGCGCCAGAAATTTAAAGCGTTCAGATGCGAAGGCAATTGCGGTACTAATCAAAGGAATTGCCAATCCTTTTTTTACAAATATGATTAAGGTGATTGAGAAGGAGTGTAAGAAAAAACATTATGCAATGGAACTTTCACACGTTGAGGCAGATGAAAACGAGGTCGATGTGGCGCAGAAAGTTGTCAAGGAGAAACGTCTGCGAGGAATTATTTTTCTAGGAGGTTTATTTTCGCATTCTGAGGAGAAGTTACGAAAACTAAGTGTGCCCTTTGTGTTTAGTACAGTGGGTTCTATTCCTGAAAATATTAGTAGGAATTTGTATTCGAGCATCAGCGTTGATGACCGCCTAGAAAGTGCGAAAATGGTGGAGTATCTAATAAAGATAGGACATACAAGAATTGCGATTCTTGTGGCGGAAGCGCAAGAACAGAGTATTGGTAGATTGCGTCTGGAAGGGTATTGTGATACGTTGAGGACACATAATATTGAGCTTGATCAGAATCTAATCTGTCAGACGGATTATGAGCGCAGTCATTTTTCTATGGAGAACGGATACTTATCCACAAAAAAATTGCTTGCGCGCAAAATACCATTTACGGCGCTGTATGCAGTGGCGGATACGCTTGCTATTGGAGCGCTGCGGGCTTTGCACGAGGCAGGGTTGCGCGTGCCGCAGGATATTTCTCTAGCGGGTTTTGATGGGATTGATATGATAAATTACACTGTGCCAAGTATTACAACAATACATCAACCTGTGGAGAAGATGGCAAAGGATACGACAAAGTTACTTTTTGATATTATTGCAGGAAAAAGAAAGCATCAACATATTACATATCAGGCAGAACTTTTTATAAGGGAATCTACCAGAGAGAATATATGAATAAAAATACCCGATGGGCATAAAAGCCTGTCTGGTATTTTTTGTTTGTTTTCTCAGGCAAAATAGTATATAATGAATACAAAATTTAATGTCTTGTTGCGGATTGGAGTGTGCTGGGAAGAAGCAGGTGGTGCTGATTGCTTACATAAGGAAAGGGAGAGCATATCTATGGATTTGAGTGTTGTGATACCAGCTTGTAGTTGGAAACAGATTGTAGATGATAAGAGTTCTTGGGAATCAGAAGAAAAGTGGTATAGCCTTCCTAAACCAGGTGTAGTCGATTTTGGAGAACGTGGTTTGGTGTATCCAAAAGAGTGGTACAAACGGATTGCGGCATGTCTTAGAAGTGTTACGAGATGCCCACGAGAGACAATAGAGATGGAATGTATTGTACTCAATATGAGTGCGTCGGATGAGACTGCTGCTGTGGTCAATCGATATATCCAGCGGGACAAACGCATTAAGTTGATAGTGATACCAGAAGAATGTAAAGAGATAGATGTGCGCAATGTCGGGATTGAAATGGCATCAGGAAATTATATTTTGTTTTTGGATGCGCGGGACAGGCTTTGTGAGGATGCATGGGAACAGATAGAGGCAGCAGTGCTTGAGGAGTATGCGGACTTTATAGCGTACAGTTATATTACATGTACAGTAAAAAAGAAATATAAAAAACGTTATTTGGAAAGTGGTGGAGTGGAGTATTACCCGATATATAAAGATAATGGAAAACTGAAGGCGCAGATGTTGCCAATCTCAGAAGTGATATCAACAGATATGCAAGAAGCGTGTCGACTAATGTACACAGAACCAGTATTTCATACATGTTGGGGAAAGCTTTTTAAAAGTAGAATTATTAGAGACTATCATATTGAATTTAGAACAGGCGTTATGATTGGCGCAGATTTTTTATTTGTATCAGAATATTTTGAGCATTGTGAAAATTGTTTAATGACAAAGGCAATGATTTATTATTTTGAGCCAAAAGACAGAAGTATTATGAGGCATTATCCCATTAAAAAACTGATTGATTTTATTAGGATAGTCTATACATATCATGTGGAGATCGTAGAACGATATCATGATAAAATACTGACAAACAGTATGCATGCGTATTATATTAAGGTTTTGACAGTGCTCTTTTATGCGTATGTTGGAGAATATAGCTACAATGAGAAAACAAGAGAGTATCTTTTTGCCAATGCACTGGAAACTGAAACTGTGCGCAAGATTCTTGACGCAGCAGCGACTTGTTCGTTTTCCTCGGCGCTAAGACGATATGAATATCGTTTGCTCTGCGAGGGAAATACAATAAAGATTAGAAAATATTTTGTACAAAAGGCAAAACTATTGCGAAAACATGTATGGCTCGACGAGTGGATATAGAGGGATATTATGATTGCAACACAAAAAAGAAATCGAAAAATAATATGGAGAATAAAGACAGGTGGTTTTGTGCTCTTGCTTGTAATGATGGCAGGAGGTTGCGCAAAAAAACCGGAGAATACAAATTTAATTGCCGGAATGGAATTGGTGGAACAGTATGATTTTGAGGGTGCAATGGAAAAGTTTGAGCAGGCGTTGCTAAGTAAGGAGGATATGGAACTTTCGTACAGAGGACAAGGAATTGCCTATATGGGACTTGGAAATTATGCCGATGCAGAAACTGCTTTTCTCAAATCGATTGCATCTTCTGGGGACCGATTAACAGCGCTTGAATATGACACGAATTACTATCTTGCATCTGCCTATATGAAACAAAAGAAATACGCGCAGGCAGAAGAGATTTACTCGGCAATTATTGCGCTCAAGAAAAAGGATAAAGAAGCTTATTATTTGCGTGCGTGTGCAATACTGCGGCAAAACCGCTATGACGAGGCGATTGCTGATTTTGAGAAGGCGTTTGCTTTGGATTCTGGCAATCTCGAGTTGGTGACAGATGCTTATGTGGAGATGCAGGCAGCAGGATTTGGTGAACAGGGAAAGACGTATGTACAGGCATTTTTAGACGAGAATAAGAAGTTAAAAGATGGAGAGAAGGGAATTTTATATTATTATCTTGAAGACTATCAAAATGCGCAGATTTGTCTTGATAACTCAATCAAAGAAAATGACCCGAAGCTTTCTATGATATTGGGACAGACTTACGAGAAACTTGGCGATATGAACTATGCGGCGATGGTATACCAGACTTATCTGGACAACAATGAACCAGATGCAGCACTTTATAATAGCCTTGGTATTTGTCTAATGCATCAGGAGAAGTACGAGGAGGCAGCGGCGGCGTTTGAGAAAGGAATTGCTATGGGAAGCTCTGCTTACCTTCAGGAATTACGATTTAATCAGATTGTTGCAAAAGAGTATTTGGGAAATTTTTCTGAGGCAAAAACAATGATTCAAGAGTACCTGAAAACATACCCAGACGATGCAAAAGCGAAGAAAGAGAATGAGTTTTTGAAGACCCGATAATTGAAGAAAACACTAGATATTGTATTGCTAAAAAAACAACACATGATATTTAGTAGTGTTCGATTGACTTCATATATTGCATCTGCTATCATTTATTTATTAAGTTTTTGCAATAAAATAGAGTGAAGGAGTCGGTTTAATGTTTCAGGTTATCAAGAGAGATGGAAGTAATGCGGGGTTTTGTCTGGACAAGATTAGCAGTGCGATTGTTAAGGCATTCAAGGCGACACAGATGCAATTTGACCAGGATATGATTGACTTGCTGGTCCTGCGCGTTACAGCAGATTTCCAACATAAGATAAAAGATGGTAGTGTTCATGTGGAGGATATTCAGGATAGTGTAGAGAATGTGTTGGAGCGGGCAGGTTATATAGAGACTGCAAAGGCGTTTATTCTGTACAGAAAGCACTGGAAGAAAATGCACAATATGAAATCCACAATTCTGGATTATAAGGAGGTTGTGGAGCGCTATGTGAAAATAGAAGACTGGAGAGTAAAAGAGAACTCGACAGTAACTTATTCTGTGGGAGGACTGATTCTGTCCAATTCTGGGGCCGTTACGGCAAACTACTGGTTGTCTGAAATCTATGATGAGGAGATTGCCAACGCGCACAAAAGTGCAGATATCCATATTCATGATTTGTCCATGCTTACCGGATATTGTGCAGGCTGGTCTTTAAAACAGCTTATTAAAGAAGGGCTTGGCGGTATTCCGGGAAAAATTACATCGTCTCCTGCGCGGCATTTATCTGTGCTTTGTAGTCAGATGGTTAATTTTCTTGGTATTATGCAAAATGAGTGGGCTGGTGCGCAAGCATTTTCATCGTTTGATACGTATCTTGCTCCTTTTGTAAAGGCGGACAACCTTTCTTACCGCGAAGTCAAAAAGTGTATTGAGTCGTTTATTTATGGGGTTAATACACCGAGTCGCTGGGGAACCCAAGCACCATTTAGCAATATTACATTGGACTGGACTGTACCAAATGACCTTGCAAATGTTCCGGCAATTGTTGGGGGTGAGGAGATGTCCTTTACCTATGGAGACTGCAAGACGGAAATGGATATGGTCAACAAGGCGTTTATTGAGACAATGATTGAGGGTGATGCCAATGGGCGTGGATTTCAGTATCCGATTCCAACCTATTCTATAACACGCGATTTTGACTGGTCAGACACAGAAAATAATCGTCTGCTGTTTGAGATGACTGCAAAATATGGGACACCTTATTTTTCAAACTATATTAATTCCGATATGCAACCGTCAGATGTGCGCAGCATGTGCTGCCGACTGCGGCTTGATTTGCGGGAACTGCGCAAGAAGACAGGTGGATTCTTTGGCTCAGGGGAAAGTACAGGAAGTGTTGGCGTTGTGACAATTAATCTGCCGCGTATTGCCTATCTTGCGGCGGATGAGGCAGATTTTTACAAGCGTCTTGACCGATTAATGGATGTTAGTGCACGCTCATTAAAGATAAAACGCAATGTGATTTCCAAACTTTTGGAGGAGGGATTATATCCTTATACAAAACGTTATCTTGGTAGATTTGACAATCACTTTTCGACTATTGGACTGATTGGCATGAATGAGGCAGGATTGAATGCGAAGTGGTTGCGGGCAGACCTATCCCACAAGAAAGTACAACAGTTTGCAAAAGATGTTCTAAATCATATGAGAGAACGTCTAGCAGATTACCAGGAGCAGTACGGAGACTTATATAATTTGGAGGCGACCCCTGCAGAAAGTACAACTTACAGGCTTGCAAAACATGATAAAGAGCGTTGGAATGATATTATTACTGCGGGAAATGAAGGAGATAAACCTTATTATACTAATTCTTCCCATTTGCCAGTTGATTACACGACAGATATTTTTGATGCACTTGATATACAAGATGAGCTGCAAACACTTTACACATCAGGTACTGTATTTCATGCGTTTTTGGGAGAGAAACTTCCTGACTGGAAGGCAGCGGCAAATTTAGTGCGAACAATCGCTACAAATTACAAGTTGCCATACTACACAATGTCTCCAACATATTCTATCTGTAGTGAACATGGCTATTTGACAGGCGAACAGAAAAACTGTCCAAAATGTGGGAAACGTACAGAAATTTATAGTCGAATTACAGGATATTATAGACCTGTGCAGAATTGGAATGACGGAAAACTTCAAGAGTATCAAAACCGCACAGAGTATCGAATGGGGAACGATATCGAAAGACCTGTTTTTCTGCAGGCAACAGAAACAGAGTGCGTAGATATGCATATTCAGAAACTAGGTAACAATAAAAATACATATTTGTTTACTACAAAGACTTGTCCAAACTGTAGTTTGGCTAAAAAATATCTTCAGGATGTCGACTATACAATTGTAGATGCAGAGGAAAATATGGACCTTGCAGTTCGATATGGTGTTATGCAGGCACCAACTCTTGTAATTGTAGCTGGACAATCAGAGCAAAAGTATGTTAATGTATCTAATATAAGAAAGTATGCTGAGCTGTTGAAAGCAGAGTAAACGGAGGAAACATATGATTGATAAATTGATTGAAAAGATACAAAAGACAAAAGCGCCGATTGTAGTAGGACTTGACCCAATGTTAAAGTTTATACCAGACAGTATTCTTAAGCAGGCCTTTCTGGAAAAAGGTGAAACCTTGGAGGGTGCAGCGGAAGCAGTTTGGCAGTTTAACAAGGCCATTATAGATCGGATTGCAGATTTAATTCCAGCGGTTAAACCGCAAATTGCTATGTATGAACAGTTTGGAGTGCCAGGACTTTGTGCATTTCAAAAGACGGTCACATACTGTAAAGAAAAAGGACTGATTGTGATAGGGGATATCAAGAGAGGCGACATTGGTTCCACTTCGTCAGCTTATGCGACTGCACATCTTGGAAAGGTAAAAGTGGGCAGTAATTTCTGTACCGTTTTTGATGAAGATTTTGTGACAGTCAATCCATATCTTGGTTCTGATGGTGTGCAGCCCTTTATTGATGTCTGTAAAGAGGAGAAAAAGGGAATCTTTATTCTTGTGAAGACCTCCAATCCAAGCAGCGGTGAATTTCAGGACCAGTTGGTAAAGTCTGGTGTTACAGCCGGTGTAGTGGGAGAGCAAACCGGTAAAATCGCATTTGCGGACAAAACACTTTACGAGACAGTTGGAGAGAAGGTTGCTGAGTGGAGCACACAGTGTATGGGTGCATATGGATACAGTAGCATCGGCGCAGTGGTGGGGGCGACATATCCTGAACAGGGTAAAATTTTGCGCAAAGTAATGCCGCACTCATTTATATTAGTTCCAGGATATGGCGCACAAGGAGGAACTGGAAAAGATTTGGTACATTTCTTTGATAAGAATAGACTTGGTGCAATAGTGAATTCTTCCAGAGGGATTATTGCTGCATATCAGAGCGAAAAGTATGCACAGTTTGGTCCAGAGCATTTTGCGGATGCATCCAGACAGGCAGTGATTGATATGATTGCAGATATCGATCAGGCACTTGAGTGTATGGAATGAAATAATATACGGAGGTGAGGGGAAGATGGAACAATACAAGAAAGAGTTTATTGAATTTATGGTAGACAGCAATGTGTTGAAATTTGGTGAGTTTACATTAAAGAGCGGACGGAAATCTCCATTTTTTATGAACGCTGGAGCTTATGTTACCGGTTTACAGCTTCGCCGACTTGGCGAATATTATGCGAAAGCAATTTACGATAATTATGGTACAGACTTTGATGTGCTTTTTGGTCCAGCATACAAGGGGATTCCGCTGGCGGTGGCTGCATCGATAGCATTTAGTGAACTCTATGACAAAAATATTAGATATTGTTCGAATAGAAAAGAAATAAAGGATCATGGTGATGTAGGAATCTTGCTTGGAAGCGGTCTAAATGATGGAGATCGAGTTGTCATTATAGAGGATGTTACGACTTCCGGCAAATCGATTGAAGAAACATTTCCAATTTTAAAGGAACAGGCAAATGTAGATGTTGTGGGATTGATGGTGAGCTTAAACCGTCAGGAACGCGGAAAGACACAGAAGAATGCACTTGCAGAGATTCGAGAGGTATATGGAATTGAGACTGGTGCGATTGTGACGATGGAAGAGGTTGTGGAATACTTGTACAATCAGCCATACAATGGTAGAGTGATAATTGATGACAAGATGAAAGAATCCATCGATGCATACTATGCACAGTATGGTGCTAAATAAGAAAATTTGTGGAATGGAGGGGAATAGATGGACGAGAAAATATATAAGACAATGGGGCGCTCCGGTGCGCTTTCAATTGTGTTGGGAGTTGTGTCAATTGTTGTGGGGCTTACAAGTGGAGTGATGCTCCTGATAAGCGGAGGCAGACTTCTGGCTGGTAAATCTAAAATATTATTTTAGCGGCGTGGGCATTTCATACGGAATGCCCATTTCCCATGCACACAGGTACTTGAAAAGTGTCAACCAAAGCTGACAAGGGGCTTGATGTTGCAAATGGACATTGGAGGAATTGGAATATGTTTCGGATTTTTGGCAGAGAAGGTTATATTTTTACAGATAAGAAAAATCCTAGATGGGGTATTATGTCATCGATATTAGGCCTAATCGCATGTGCTTCTGTGGGCACAGCGGTTTATTTGACTTTTCTAAATAAAGGGGAAGCGCTAATGCAGTATGGTGTTGTGATTATTCTTGCAATGATTTATGCTATGGCAGGACTGGTGATGGGAATACGTTCATTGATGGAAAAAGATATTTTTCGATTTTTTCCAATTGTCGGTATTTTGTTGAATCTGCTGGCAATCACAGCCAGCGGCAGTATATTTTATTTAGGAGTGATTTGAGATGGATATTATTACAGAGAGATACCAACTTTCCTGCGAGCGCATTAGGGAGATTGCTGCAATGCAGGAAGTGGTTGAGGATTACAAAGAATTTTTTCGGAGTACAGCAGATTTTATCTTGATGGTGGTAAATGCATATAACAACAGAGGCAAAATTATAGAGCTTGACGCGTTACGTGCAGAAAACAAAGCATTGTATCAAGATATTCTTGGTGGGCAGTATGATAAAAGTTATGCCAATCCCTCATTTGCTTGCGCGCAGTTTGGACTGGAGATGGGAAGACTTTTATCATTTTTATACGCGGAAATTCGTGCGATAATACCATATGCCTTTGAGCAGAATCTTGAGGAAATAGTTATTCGGATGGAGCTTTTTGTGGAGATTTATTATGCATTTTCGCACGCAGAATCAAAAAAGGAGCTTATGACATTGTCAGAGGAAGCAGCAGTTCCTAATATAGAGGATATTAAAAATACACTGTATTGGTTTGTAAGTGACTATTCGGAAACTTCCTGTGGTAATCGAGTGCAAAGTTTAGTCGATGCAGATTGTGATTTTGCAGTTCGGATTGTGATGGATAGCGATTTGAGTGATTTGAGATATTTATACAAATATGGGGAGTATGTATCGTCAGATGTAGAGGAGATGGCCCAATATTTGAATTCTTTGCCAAAAGAGCAGATTCAGTTGATGGCGGACACTTATACAGAAGGATATCGTATTGGATTTGCCAAGGCACATATCGACCTTGACAAGAAGAAGACAGTAGATTTACACTATATGCTCGGATTTGAGCGCGTTGTGCGAGCAGCAATTATAAATTTTGGAAAAATGGGATTAAAACCGACGATTTATCGATGCGAAAATCATATTTTTAATAAGAATGTTGTGCGCAAAAGAGGGTATTTTGGGGCGGATGCAAACCGACAATTTTTGTATGATCACAAAGATGATATTGCACTTTTTTTGGATAAGAAGTTGGTGAACAGAAATCTTGAGGTACTCAAACTTGCGTATGAAGCAGTCAAGGAAAAGGCGGCGGTGTATGCTGGTCCAGCAGTTATTGAAGTCTTTGGAGAGGCTCCTTTTACACCGGAGTCAAAGAGTGCGGCATGCAGTCTCAACACAGAACAACAGAAATTATCTGCGGAGTTAAGAGGCGCGTCGGCGGACATTACTAGCAACTATATCAATCCGGCAAAGAGAAGCTTTACGATTATAGCGTTTCCAGTTCCTAGTATTGGAGAAAAGTTTGTTGAGATTTTCGAGGAGACAATTCGTTTAAACACACTCGACTATAAAACTTATGAACAGATACAGGCAACTATAATTGATACTCTCAATAAGGCTACTTCTGTAGAAGTCAAAGGTATGAATCAGAATAAAACAGATATTCGTATTGCACTTTATCCAATTCAAAATCCAGAGAAAGAAGCGATATTTGAAAACTGTGTTGCGGATGTTAATATCCCTGTCGGTGAGGTGTTTACATCACCGGTGCTTGAAGGAACCAGGGGGAAACTTCATGTCAGTCGCGTTTTTCTGAATGAATTGGAATATCATAATTTGGAGATTGATTTTCAAGATGGTATGATTGTGGATTACACTTGTACAAATTTTGCGGATGAAAATAAAAATAAAGAATATGTCAAGTCAAATGTACTTTTTCACTATGACACACTTCCTATAGGAGAATTTGCGATTGGCACCAATACAACAGCTTACATGACAGCAAAAAAGTATGATATCGCAAGACTTTTCCCAATACTCATTGCAGAGAAAACGGGACCACATTTTGCTGTTGGGGATACTTGCTATGCCAGAAGTGAGGAAGTTCAAGTTTATAATGAGGATGGAAAGGAAGTTATTGCGAAGGAAAACTCTATTTCCAGATTGCGAAAGACTGAGCCATCTAAGGCATATTATGCATGTCACACGGATATTACAATACCATATGATGAACTTGGAAGTATTATAGCGTATGACCGTGATGGTGTTGCATATCCTATTATTGAAAAGGGAAGATTTGTACTGGCAGGAACAGAGGAACTTAACGATGCTTTGGAAAATTAGTGCAATCCCAAGCGTCTGTAACAGGAAGTTAAAGGCTGAACTGTTATTTTTGAGATGGAATGAAAGAAAAAATTTGTTGACGTATGAGGCTATTGTTTGTAAACTATAGGAAAAGAAGTAATTTTTTGGTTGGAGGTTTGTTATGGCACAAGTTGGTATTGTGATGGGTTCTGATTCGGATATGCCAGTTATGGCGAAGGCCGCAGAGATATTGGATAAACTTGGAATTTCTTATGAGATGCGGATTATCTCGGCACATAGAGAGCCAGATGTATTTTTTTCTTACGCGAAGACTGCAGAGGAGAAGGGATTTAAAGTAATTATTGCAGGGGCAGGAATGGCAGCACATCTGCCGGGAATGTGCGCGGCGATTTTTCCAATGCCCGTAATTGGTATTCCAATGCACACGACTTCACTAGGAGGACGAGATTCTTTGTATTCTATTGTGCAAATGCCATCTGGAATACCAGTGGCGACGGTAGCAATTAACGGTGGAGCAAATGCAGGACTTCTTGCGGCAAAGATTTTAGCGACATCGGATAGTGCGTTGCTCGCAAAGTTGAAGCACTATTTTGCAGATTTGGGCGAGCAAGTTATGGAAAAAGATGCAAGATTACAAGAAATTGGATATCAAGAATATCTAAAAAAATAGTGCGCACGCCAACAGAAGAACCAGAAGACAATTCAAAGGACGATAAGGGAGGAAATTATGGATTACAAAAATGCGGGTGTGGATATTGAAGCTGGATATCAGTCAGTGGAGCTTATGAAGCAGTATGTGAAGGAAACGGTCAGACCAGAAGTGCTCGGTGGTATTGGCGGGTTTTCAGGTGCTTTTTCCATAGAAAAATTTAAAGATATGGAGAAGCCAACATTGGTTTCTGGTACAGATGGAGTTGGCACTAAGATTAAGTTAGCATTTTTGATGGATAAACATGATACTGTTGGAATTGATTGCGTTGCAATGTGTGTTAACGATATTGCCTGCGCAGGTGGCGAACCGTTATTTTTCCTTGATTATATCGCATGTGGGAAGAATCAACCTACAAAGATAGCGACCATTGTGAAGGGGGTAGCAGAGGGATGCAAACAATGTGGTGCAGCACTGGTTGGCGGCGAAACTGCAGAACACCCGGGATTAATGCCAGAGGATGAGTACGACCTTGCAGGTTTTGCAGTAGGGGTGGTGGACGAGAAAGATTTGATTACTGGCGCGGATTTGAAAGCAGGTGATGTATTGCTTGGAATTGCATCTAGTGGCGTACACAGCAATGGTTTTTCTCTTGTCAGAAAAGTTTTTGATATGACAAAGGAAAGCTTGGATACGTATTATGATGAGCTGGGAAAGACACTTGGAGAGGCATTGATTACACCGACAATTATCTATGTGAAGGCGTTAAACAGCGTGAAGGACGCTGGGGTTCGCATTAAAGCATGCAGTCATATTACGGGCGGTGGTTTTTATGAAAATGTTCCGCGCATGTTACACGATGGCGTGCAGGCAGTGATTAAAAAGGACAGCTATGAAGTTCCAGCAATTTTTAAATTATTACAGAAAAAAGGAGCGATTGAGGAGCATGTCATGTACAATACGTACAATATGGGTATTGGTATGATTCTGGCAGTAGATTCTGCCGACGTAGACAAAACAATGGAAGCTATTAGAGAGTCTGGAGAGACAGGCTATATAATCGGGGAAATTCGTGATGGTGAAAGAGGAGTGACACTATGCTAAGAGTATGTGTGTGCGTGTCCGGCGGTGGGACAAATCTTCAGGCACTTATGGATGCGATTGATTCAGGAATTGTCACAAATACACAGATTGTGCGAGTGATTAGCAACAATAAAAATGCATATGCACTTCAGCGAGCAGAAAATAAAGGTATTGATGCTTTTACAATATCCCCGAAGGACTATGACAATCGCGACCTGTTTAATGCAGCATTTTTGCAGTGTGTAGATGAAGCGAAACCAGATTTAATTGTACTTGCTGGATTCTTAGTAGTGCTCCCACCCCAAATGATTCAGAAGTACGAAGGACATATTATTAATATTCATCCAGCGCTGATTCCGTCGTTTTGTGGAAAAGGCTACTATGGACTTCGCGTGCATGAGGCAGCGCTTGCGCGGGGGGTGAAGATTACAGGAGCGACAGTTCATTATGTGGATGAAGGGACAGATACGGGACCGATTTTATTGCAGAAGGCAGTTGAGGTACTGCCTGATGACACGCCTCAAGCGCTTCAAAAGCGTGTTATGGAGCAAGCGGAGTGGGTGATATTACCGCAGGCGGTCAATATGATAGCAAATGGCTATGGAAAGGACATGAGAAACAGATGAAAGTTTTAATTGTAGGAAGCGGTGGACGGGAGCATGCAATTGCAGTAAGCGTCTTGAAAAGTCCAAAGGTTAATCATATCTATTGTGCTCCTGGAAATGCAGGTATTGGACAGATTGCGGAATGTGTTCCGATTGGTGCTATGGAGTTTGACAAACTTGTGGCATTTGCAAAAGAAAAGCAGATAGATCTCACAATTGTTGGCATGGATGATCCTTTGGTGGGCGGCTTGGTAGATGAGTTTGAGGCGGCAGGGCTTAGGATATTTGGACCGAGAAAAAATGCAGCGATATTAGAAGGTTCCAAAGCATTTTCAAAGGATTTGATGAAGAAGTATCAAATACCGACAGCGGCATATGAAACCTTTGATGACGCCGATAAGGCATTGGCATACCTTGAGACAGCAGATTTTCCGATTGTGTTAAAAGCGGATGGTTTAGCATTGGGAAAAGGAGTGTTGATCTGTCAGTCTCTTGAGGAAGCAAAAGAGGGTGTGCGTTCCATCATGTTGGATAAACAGTTTGGGACAGCCGGAAATCGAATGGTTATTGAAGAGTTTATGACAGGGCGTGAGGTATCTGTGTTGTCGTATGTGGACGGCAAGACGATCAAAACAATGACCTCGGCACAGGACCATAAGCGAGCGCAGGACGGAGACCAAGGATTGAATACAGGTGGTATGGGAACGTTTTCGCCCAGTCCTTTTTATACAGAAGAGATAGATACGTTCTGTCAAGAGCATATTTATCAGGCGACGGTCGATGCGATGGCAGCAGAAGGAAGAGCATTTCAAGGAATTATTTTCTTTGGATTGATGCTGACACCAAAAGGACCAAAAGTGCTAGAGTACAATGCACGATTTGGAGACCCAGAAGCGCAAGTGGTACTTCCGCGTATGAAGACAGATATTATTGATGTTATGGAGGCGTGTATTGATGGGACATTGGATGCAATAGACCTTCAGTTTGAGAACAACGCTGCAGTCTGTGTAGTGTTGGCGAGTGAAGGATATCCTGTTCAATATGACAAAGGACTAGAAATTAAAGGACTTGAGCAGTTTGAAGGTAAGGAAGGGTATTATTGTTTCCATGCAGGGACTAAGCTTGACAAGAATGGTAAGTTTGTTACAAATGGAGGGCGTGTGCTAGGTGTGACAGCCAAGGGAGCAGATCTTATAGAAGCGCGGGCAAACGCTTACACTGCTACAGCATGGATAGATTTTGATAATAAGTATATGCGCCATGATATTGGGAAAGCGATTGACGAGGCGTAGACGGGGAGTAAAATGATGAAAGAAAACAAAAGAAACTGGATAAAGCATATTTTTGCGTTGCTGTTATTCTGCATTATGTTAAATGTTGGAATGATAAGCTATGCTGACGGGCAAGGAACTGTGAAGGTTCCAAGCGCTGTTATTCGGGCATCGGCAGATGGAGGAAGCGAAAGAATTGGAAGTGTACCACAAGGGAAGACAATTGACATTGTTGGTCAAACAAAAGGAACAGACGGAAAAGTGTGGTATCAGGTTTATGTTGATTCTAATACAAAAGGGTTTATTAGAGGCGATTTGCTAGAGGTGAAAGACGCTTCTGCGATTAATACGATTGAGGGAAGTGCATCTTCTGCACAAAACTCCGATTCTACACCGACAACGGCAACCCCAATAGATGCCATGAAGGTTACTGTCAAAGATAATGGAAGGCGGATTCGCGAAGGCGCTTCCACAAATCACAAGATAGTGGCAACCGCAAACAAGGGAATGGTATTGACTGTAACGGGTGAAACACAAGGCTCAGATGGTAAGTGGTATCAGGTATCTTTTAATTATAATAATAAAGAAGTAAATGGGTTCATTCGTGCGGATCTTGTGACAACAGAAAATGTGCCTGCTGATACAGCAACATCTCAGATTACAGGAGAGGAGAATCCGGGAGAGGAAACACCACCAGAGACAGAATCAGTGGAGGAACCACCTGTAGAAACACCACCTGCGCAGCCTGAGCAACCTCAGAATACTGTTACAATTATGGACACGGATGAGGAACCGCCTTATATATTACCAGGATTTGAACTAGCATCACTCAAAATTAGTGAGGAGCAAAGTTGTAAAGGATATGCGAATGGAACATTTGTTTTGCTTTATGGACGAAGACAGGATGGCGAGGAAGGATGGTTTCTTTGTGACAAACAAGAAGATGTTTATCAGAGATATGTTTATACTGCGCCAAATGCAAAAGTTCCTAGCAAGCTGGAGAGTGGTGTTGGACTGATTCCGGTGATTGTATTGATGGTAATTATTATTATATTGGTGGCAGTGATTGGTCTGCTGTTGCTCAAACTGAAAGGGCGAGGCGGTTCTTATAAAGGCTATGATGAAGACGAAGACGATGAGGATTATCCAGAAGAAGATATTGAGGATTTAGAGGAGCTGGAGGAGGATGAACCAAAGCCGACACGTCGTCCGCAGGGGCCACAGCCAGTAAGACGTCCACAGCCTAGTCCACAACAAGGGCCACAGCCAGTAAGACGTCCACAGCCTAGTCCGCAACAGGAAACACAGCCAGTACGTCGTCCGCAGGGAGGCAATGCACCGCAGGGAGGTCAGCCGCCAAGACGTCCACAGACGCAACAACTGCCGAGACGTCCGCAGGGAGGTGGTATTCCACAAGAGCCGCAACCGCCAAGACGTCCACAGGGAGGTAATGCACCGCAGGGAGGTCAGCCGCCAAGACGCCCACAACCGGGGGCACATCAGGGACCACAACCAGTACGTCGTCCACAGCCTCAAGGGGAGCGGGTTCCAAATGAAAGAGTTCCGAATGAGCGTGCTCAGGGTTATAAAGCGAAGAATCTCTTAGAAGAGGATGATGATATGGACTTTATGGATATTGAATAGGTATTTCAAGGTAGAGGGACTTGTCTGATTGCATAGGTCAGACAGGTTCTTTTGCGAAGGGGCATGAGAAAATGTATATAGAGATTGATTTTAACAGTGAGGAAGCCCTTTATCTGCAACTGCGCAACCAAATTATTATTGGAATTGCTACATCTCAGTTTCAGGAGGGAGATGCACTTCCTTCGGTAAGACAGCTCGCGGATACAATAGGAATTAATATGCACACTGTAAATAAAGCATACTCTGTTCTGAAACAAGAAGGCTTTGTGAAAGTGGATAGACGAAAGGGGGCAGTCATTGCGATTGATATTGACAAGATGCAGGCGAGAGAAGACTTAAAACGCAATATGCAGGTGCTGTTGGCAAAGAGCAGCTGTAAACAAATATCGAGGGAGGAAGTTCATGCGCTAATCGATGAGATATACGAAGGTTATGAAACAGAAATCTGATTAAATAAATATGACATGGAGGCATAGAAGAAATGCAGCAGTTTACAGATAAGGCGAAGGTGGCGTTGCAAAAGGCTGCCAAGGCCGCAAAAGATCTGCATCAAAGTTATATTGGCAGCGAGCATATTCTAGTAGGTCTTGTAAAAGAAAAGACGGGGGTTGCGGCAAAAGTGCTTGCGGAAAACGGTGTGGATGAGGTGCAGCTCATTAGTATGATCAAAGAGCTGATCGCACCAGAAGGAGATATTGCAATACTTGAGCGGGATGGGTATTCCCCGCGGGCTGCAAAGGTGCTCGAGGATAGTCACAGATTGGCAGAGAAGTATAAAAATCAGATGACAGGGACAGAGCATATTCTGCTGGCAATGCTTAGAGAAGGCGAAAATGTAGGACTTAGGCTTTTGAATACAATCGGTATTAATGTGCAGAAACTATATTTAGATACACTGATTGCTATGGGAGAAGATGTTAATCAACATAAAGATGATCTAAATAAAAACCGAAACAAAAAGAAACGAGATGGGACGACACAGACATTAAATCAGTATAGCAGAGATTTGACTTCTCTTGCTAAGGAAGGAAAACTTGACCCCGTAGTAGGCAGAGAAACAGAAATTATGCGCGTTGTGCAGATTTTATCAAGGCGTACAAAGAATAATCCTTGTTTGATTGGAGAGCCTGGTGTAGGCAAGACGGCAATTGCAGAAGGATTAGCGCTTCGGATTGTGAAAGGTGAAGTGCCGGACACAGTAAAAAATAAGCGTGTTGTCACATTGGATCTCGCAGGAATGGTAGCCGGGTCAAAGTATCGCGGAGAGTTTGAAGAGCGTATTAAGAGAGTAATTCGGGAAGTGATTGACGCAGGAAATATTTATCTTTTTCTTGATGAGATTCATACGCTGATTGGCGCTGGTGGTGCAGAGGGTGCAATCGATGCATCTAATATTCTCAAACCTTCATTGTCCAGAGGAGAAATACAATTAATTGGCGCTACTACAATTGCAGAGTATCGCAAATATATTGAGAAAGATGCAGCGTTAGAAAGACGATTTCAGCCAGTGATGGTGGAGGAGCCAACAGAAAGTGAAGCGGTTGAGATTCTAAATGGGGTGGCATACAAATATGAGGAGCATCATAATGTGACCATAACACAAGAGGCAATCGAGGCGGCTGTGAAGCTTTCAGACCGGTATATCAACGATAGAAATCTTCCCGATAAGGCAATTGACCTGATTGATGAGGCTTCTGCTGCGATTCGGTTAAAAAATATGAATGTGCCTGACAGCTTTAAGGAGATGACAGAACAGATTAAAAAGTATGACTTGCAGATAGAACGTTCTATTCGAATGGAAGCATATACGCAGGCTGCAGAATTGCGCAAGGCGCAAGATGAACTGATTAAAAAGTATGATAAGGCAGTGAGCAAGTATGAAAAAAATCAAGAGGAAAAGAAGCTTGTTGTAACAGAAAATGATATTGCGGAAGTTGTGGCAAATTGGACAAAGATTCCAGTTAAAAAGTTGACGCAAAAGGAAAGTGAGCGTCTGTTAAAATTAGAGTCCATTCTTCATAAGCGCGTGATTGGTCAAGAGGAAGCGGTCACTGCGATTGCACAGACTATGAAGCGCGGCCGTGTGGGACTTCAGGATCCTAACAGACCAATTGGTTCCTTTTTGTTTCTTGGACCTACTGGCGTGGGGAAGACAGAATTATCCAAAGCGCTTGCAGAGGCAATGTTTGGCTCCGAGAATGCATTGATACGTGTAGATATGTCAGAATATATGGAGTCACATTCTGTATCGAAAATGGTGGGATCTCCTCCGGGATATGTAGGTTTTGAGGAGGGAGGACAGCTCAGTGAAAAGGTTCGCAGATCACCATATTCTGTAGTATTATTTGACGAGATTGAAAAAGCGCACCCAGATGTGTTTAATATTCTTTTGCAAGTGCTTGATGATGGGCATATCACAGATTCCAAAGGCAGAAAAGTGAGTTTTAAGAACACAATATTGATTATGACTTCCAATGCAGGAGCACAGCGGATTGTTGATCCCAAAAATCTTGGATTTGCTGCGAAAAGAGATGTAGAAGCAGATTACAATAAAATGAAGTCCGGTGTTATGGAAGAAGTGAAACGTCTCTTTAAGCCAGAGTTTATTAATCGTATTGACGAGATTATGGTATTTCATCCACTGACAGAGCAGGATATGAAACAAATTGTTACTCTTTTATCAAAAAATCTTTGTGAACGATGCAGAACGCAGATGGATATTGATTTATCCTTTACCAATACACTAAAAGAGTATTTGGTTAAAAATCACTCCGAATTAAAAATGGGGGCCCGACCACTCAAACGTGCAATACAAAATGTAGTGGAGAATGAACTTGCCACTGCGATTTTAGAGGGCAGAGTCAAGAGAGGAGATACTGTGAGTGCTGGTGTGCGTGGCGATAAGGTAACATTTACCGTTAAGGAACCAAAGGAAATAGAGCCATAGGACAGCAACGAACTGTAACATAATTTTTTTGAAAGATAACAATAATTTGTGGAAAAAGATATAAATATAGTATATTATTATAATGTAATGTACAATTTAATTCTTATAACTTTTAGGAGGACAAATGAAATGGCAGTAATTGATGAATTGCTACGTTCCGAGAGTAACGGAAATATCAGCTTTGGAAATCACAAGTTGGCAGCAAAAGCAAAGCTTGAGGATTATGAACATGCTGGGGATCTGTATAAGGTGAAGACCTATCAAGCGATGACTAAGCTAGAAAAAAATGGTCTATTTTTATATGAATCAGTTCCGGGTACCTCCGTTCATGATTTTTGTGAAAGTGAAAGTGGCCTTTCGTTTATTGTAGAAGGTAGTCAAGATGCGCAAATTACAGTAGGTACCGAGGACGATTGCGAGTATGAAGTGATTGTTGCAGAAGAAAGCGCAGGTGTTATGAAGACGAATCTTTCTGGAAAGCTCAGTATTAGCGTAGAGCTTGAGGGTTCTGGTGAAGTTGCAGTTCAGATCATAAAGAAATAGACAAAAGATACCTCCTCATCTGAGGAGGTATCTTCATGATACACAGATTGGTGCTAAGAAAATAAGACGCCAAGGCGAAGTCCGAGGCGAGTAAGGGAAGTAACCTTCCCTACTTCGTTATTGATAGGGAGGTATTCATGGCCAAAAAAAATACTACAGTGTTTTTCTGTCAAGAATGTGGAAATGAGTCGTCGAAATGGATGGGACAGTGCCCCGCTTGCAAAAAATGGAATACTTTTGTGGAAGAAAAGGTTAATATGACATCTGGCAATGTCAAGATTACACCGTTTCGAGAGAACGCAAAGCCAGTTGAGATTGGCTCTATCTCTATGCGAGAAGAGGAGCGTATGCATACAGGAATTGCTGAATTGGACCGTGTTCTGGGTGGGGGAATTATGCATGGCTCCTTGACTTTAGTAGGAGGGGATCCTGGTATTGGCAAATCAACATTGCTATTGCAGATGTGTAGACTACTTGCCAATGAAAACAAGAAAGTTCTCTATATCTCAGGGGAGGAGTCTCTAAAACAGATTAAGCTTAGGGCAATTAGAATCGGTGATTTTCAGGATACAATGTTGCTGCTATGTGAGACAAATCTGAGTGTTGTGGAGGAGACAATACGGCATACAGAACCGGACGTAGTTATTATTGATTCAATACAGACAATGTATCAGGAGTCTGTCGCATCTGCACCAGGGAGCGTTTCTCAGGTAAGAGAGGCGACAAATATATTTCTGCAGTTGGCAAAAGGAATGGGTCCTGCAATCTTTATTGTGGGACATGTGACAAAAGAAGGCACTGTGGCTGGCCCAAGAGTTTTGGAACATATGGTAGATACTGTTCTGTATTTTGAGGGGGATAGATATGCTTCTTACAGAATACTTCGTGGGGTAAAGAACCGTTTTGGTTCCACAAATGAAATTGGTGTGTTTGAGATGCGCAAAGAAGGATTGATTGAGGTAGAAAATCCTTCAGAGTATATGTTAAGCGGTAAGCCAATCGGGGCAAGCGGGTCTGTAGTGGTCTGCTCTGTGGAAGGAACAAGACCGATTTTAATAGAGATTCAGGCGTTGGTTTGCAGGACAAATTTTGGTATACCAAGACGGCAGACAACGGGAACTGATTTTAATAGAGTTAATTTGTTGATGGCAGTATTAGAAAAACGGTTAGGATTGCAAATTGGGGATTGTGATGCTTATGTAAATATTGCAGGTGGAATGAAGATTAATGAACCAGCAATTGATTTGGGTTTAATTATGGCGATTGTGTCAAGTTTTAAGAATCGCGCTGTAGACGAGAAAACAATTGTATTTGGCGAGGTAGGATTAAGCGGAGAGGTGCGCGCAGTCAATATGGCACAGCAGCGAGTACAGGAGGCAAAGAAACTCGGATATCAAACTGTTATCATGCCGCGGGTAAATCTGGAAGGCATGGACAAAATGGAAGGAATTCGAGTGATTGGCGTCGGTGGTATTAGCGAAGCAATTGATATGATTTAGTATCTTATAGGAGGAGAGAAATGAGAACAATAAATGCGCTAATGGATTTTTTGGACAACAGTGTGACAAGTTATCATGCGATAGACAATATGAAAAAGAAACTTTTGACAGAAGGTTTTGTAGAACTTTCGGAGAAAGAAGTATGGCATCTTAAAAAAGGTGGGAACTATTTCGTAATCCGAAATCATTCGTCGCTCATTGCTTTTCAAGTGCCAAAATGTGAAATGAGTGCAATTAAAGGTTGGCATGTATATGCTGCACACTCGGATTCTCCGGCATTTAAAATAAAAGAAAATCCAGAAATCGCAAAAGAAGATGCATATATCAGTGTTAATACAGAAAAGTATGGACATATGATATTATCTACATGGTTTGACAGACCACTTACAATTGCAGGAAGAGTTTGTGTCGAAGACGAAGAAACGATAGCAACTCACCTGATTCGACTAAAAGATAATATCTGTATGATTCCAAGCTTAGCGATTCATATGAATCGGGAGATTAACAATGGTGCAACGTTTAGTCTGCAAAATGATATGCTGCCGCTTTTGTCCATAATGTGTCAGCAAGAAAGAAAAGAATCAGCAAAAGGAATGCTAAACAAGATGCTTATAAAAGCGCTTGAAGAAACAACAGGAAAAAACTATTGTACACAAGATATTCTGTCATATGACTTATATGTAGAAAATTGTGAAAAAGCAGTTCTTGCAGGTGCACAGGACGAATTTATTATGGCGCCGCGATATGATGACCTTGCATGTGTTTTTGCAGGACTAAGCGGAATTATTGTTGGAAAGCCTGATAGCTATATCAATGTGCTTGCTATATTTGATAATGAAGAGGTGGGAAGTCTAACAAGACAAGGAGCAGATTCTACCTTTTTGCGGGACACTTTAGAAAATATTACGGATGTATTGGGCGCCGATAAGATAATGTTCCGCCGATGGAATGCAAATAGTTTTATGCTCAGTGCAGATAATGGACATGCATGTCATCCTAACCAAGGAGGAAAGGCGGACCCAACCAACAGGCCATATTTGAATCAAGGTGTGGTTTTAAAATATCATGGCGGTCAGCAATACGCGACGGATGCTTGCTCTGCGGCATATGTAAAAAATCTATGTAGAAAAAATAATATTCCGCTTCAAAGTTATGCAAATCATTCGGATATTCCAGGGGGCAGAACACTTGGAAATTTAGCGATGGCACAGATATCCATGACAGCTGCGGATATAGGACTACCACAGCTTGCCATGCATTCAGCATATGAAACAGCTGGAACAAAAGATATTGGATACCTGATTCGCCTGACAGAACAATTTTTTAGTGAATAAATTAGGTTGTTCTATTCTATGGCGCGCTGATCGTACACAGTGTCCCCTTTACGAAATACATTGACAGCAGTGATATCCCCAAGGTGGTTCCGTTCGACTACAATATCTACAGCACCTTCTGGCTGAGATGTATAACGTCCAAGCATCTTATCAGAGTAGGTGCGAATTGTTTCCTCTTTGTATAACATAAAGTCACTGTTTTTATCTTCGCGAACTAACCCCCATTTGGCATATTCTTGGAAAAGTGTTTCACGGTCCAGACACAGCGAGAAGTTGAGTGTAAATGCGTTTCGCTCCACATGAAATTGATTAGAAAGAGCAGTTAGAATTTGGTCTTCCAAGAGTTTAGGATCGTTTGTGGTATCTGAACGCATAATATCAAAGATAAGTTCTTCTGCAATATTCTCTGCATTTTTACCAAGATATGCACCTCTCGTTAGACTTGCTTTTACACCCCAACGACAGCTATCGGAAGCGCAGAAAGAAGTCAGATAAGAAGAAAACGGAGCTTGTCCACCAGTGGCAAAAATAACGGAACCACTCAATACAAAACATATTGATAACAAAAGCAATAAGGAGGAAGCCTTGTGATACTGCAAAATACTTTGAATGCGTCTTTCGACCTCTGTCTTGGAAAAGGCACTATAAAGTAGAGTTGGTCGGTTTCCTGTAATAGCCATTGCAAGTAGACTAAGTGCATAATTTTTTCGGATTTCTTCTTTGTCATAGCGCCGAAGCACAGCTTCGTCACATGCAAGCTCTAAGTCTGAAGCTAGATATTTGGACATAATCCAGACCAATGGATTAAACCAGTGCAAGCAGAGTGCCACAAGCATCACGGTCTTAATCCAGTTATCTTTTCTGCGAATATGCATTGCTTCATGGTATAGAATATGCTGTAAAAGCTCTGTATTGCTAAAATCCATACGTGTTGGTAGATAAATTTTGGGTGCAAGGAAACCACATACTAGAGGAGAGGCAATTTCATCATTGGTAAATACCAAAATATGCCCCATGCCTATTTCGCGAAGCAATGTGTTGATTGTCTCATTATGTTCGATTAAAAGCGCATTTCTCAATCGCTTTGTATAGTGATATTTTTGAATAAGCAGTACACCAACGGTGACAAACAAACCACCCCAATAGATAAAGATAAGAAGACGATAAAATGTGTCATCAAAGTTTGTATAGGAAATGTTGAGCCCAGCCTCCTCTGTTATGGTCGCAGTTGCTTCTGCTTCAATAGGAATTTCTGATACAATTGTTTCTGATATAGCTGTTTCTGATATAGCTGTTTCTGATACAGTTGTTTTTGGCGGTTTATGGGGAGTTGTTTCCTGTATTTTAGCAGTCGTGGGAAGATTTTCTACAATGTCTACCCCAGTAACAGTATTTCCGCCTCTGCCTCTGCTACTTCTGCCTCGAAGATTTTCTACAATGTCTACCGCAGTAACCTCCTCATAAAAAGGATTTCTAAAAAAATCTGGTACGTCCATACTTAGTGGGCTGCTTAGAGAAAATGGAATCAGCAATCGCAACAAAATAACACCCCAAAATATTGGAAATACAAATTTTGGAAGGTGGTTTTTTAATAGTGCGCGTAATATAAGAACCACAATAATCATAATGCTTCCATAGAAAGCCATTAGAGAAAATGGCATATTCATTGTAAAATGAATCATATCAATCAGCCTCCTTAATTATTTTCGCTAATCTAGCAGCATCTTCTTCTGAGATTCCTCGGTTTTTTAGAAAAGAAGAGAAGAAAAGTTCACTGGAACCACCATACATCTTATCAATAAGTTGTTCCGTCTCACTCTGTGCAACTTCGTCGCGGGTTACAAGCGCTTTGCAAAGAAATCCGGGTTCTTCGCGGGAAACAGCACCTTTTTCAATGCATTTTTTAATGACAGTGTAGGTGGTGTTTTTGTTCCAACCAATACGGTCAGAGAGGATATCTACAATTTCCTTTGCAGATTTTTGTCCTTGGTCCCACAAGACTTCCATAACTTTTAATTCAGAATCAAACAATTTCATAGGATACCTCCTTGTACGATATAGACTTTTGGAATCGTTCCAATACCTGTTTTGCGACAATATTTGCTGGATATACACAACGTGATTTAGAGATACCTTATAAATTTGTGTGTATCTAACAGAAATCCTTTCGCACAAACTCCTATTTGCCCGCTTTTGCGGGCGTACAAATCAAGATGGTGAAATCTTTGATTTCACACTAACTCCCATCTGCCTGCTTCAGCAGGCATACAAATCAGGATGTGTGAAATTTTGATTTCACACTAACTCCCATATGCCTG
>BLMC01000043.1 GCA_011959805.1 Lachnospiraceae bacterium
CCAGGTGAAAAATGTCAGCAGAAGCTGACGGGTGCCCGGCGCGGAGTAGAGAAAGATGATTATTTCGCTACTTGATGATATTGATTCTTGGAAGGGAGGCAGTGATGGATGTTATTTCAGACATTTTGGATATGATTGAGGATATTGCAGAACTAATTATAACAGAGATGATAAGACGGAAAAAGATTAAGAGATATAAACAGAGTAATGGAAACGAAAGGAGTAAAAGAAAACAATGTATAACAAAGTAGACACGAACCTAAACTTTGTGGATCGAGAAAAAAATGTAGAAAAGTTTTGGAAAGATAACGATATTTTTAGGAAGAGTATGGACAGTCGCAAGGAGGGGGAGACCTATACTTTTTATGATGGACCACCGACAGCAAATGGTAAGCCGCATATTGGTCATGTGTTGACACGTGTTATTAAGGATATGATTCCGCGGTATCGTACTATGAAAGGTTATATGGTTCCTAGAAAAGCTGGCTGGGATACACACGGTCTTCCTGTTGAGCTTGAGGTGGAGAAATTGCTCGGACTTAACGGCAAAGACCAGATTGAGGAGTACGGCATGGAGCCGTTTATTAAGAAGTGTAAGGAATCTGTGTGGAAATATAAAGGTATGTGGGAGGATTTCTCTGGAACAGTCGGTTTTTGGGCAGATATGGACGAGCCTTATGTGACTTATGATGATAATTTTATTGAGTCTGAGTGGTGGGCTTTAAAAGAAATCTGGAATAAAAAGCTTTTGTATAAGGGATTTAAGATTGTACCTTACTGTCCGCGCTGTGGAACACCACTGTCTTCGCAAGAAGTAGCACAGGGATATAAGACAGTGAAGGAACGCTCTGCTGTTGTGCGGTTTAAGGTGGTGGGTGAGGAGGCGTATTTTCTTGCATGGACAACAACACCTTGGACGCTCCCTTCAAACGTGGCACTCTGCGTAAACCCGGATGAGACATACTGTAAAGTAAAGGCAGCGGATGGTTATCTCTATTATATGGCAGAAGCATTGCTTGATAAGGTGCTTGGAAAATTATCTGAGAATGAGGGTGACAAGGCATATGAGGTGCTGGAAACTTACAAAGGAACAGATTTGGAGTACAAGGCATATGAGCCATTGTTTGACTTTGCAGCAGGCATCATTGAAAAACAGCATAAGAAGGCACATTTTATTACATGTGACACATATGTTACAATGACTGATGGTACTGGAATCGTACACATTGCACCAGCGTTCGGTGAGGATGATGCCAATGTTGGCAGAAAGTATGAACTTCCATTTGTGCAACTTGTAAATGGAAAGGGTGAAATGACAGCAGAAACCTCTTATGCAGGTGTTTTTGTGAAAAAAGCAGATCCATTGATTTTAAAGGATTTGGAAGAGAAAGGATTGCTGTTTGATGCGCCAAAGTTTGAGCATGAATATCCACATTGCTGGCGTTGTGACACACCGTTAATTTACTATGCGCGCGAGTCATGGTTTATCAAGATGACCGCGGTAAAGGAGGATTTGGTGCGCAACAATAATACTGTTAACTGGATTCCAGAATCTATTGGAAAAGGGCGTTTTGGTGACTGGCTTGAGAATATTCAAGATTGGGGTATCTCACGCAATCGCTATTGGGGAACACCATTAAACGTATGGGAGTGCGAATGCGGTCATCAGGAGTGCATTGGTAGTAGGCAAGAGCTTGCTGACCGAAGCGGAAATGCTGACGCAGCAAAATTAGAACTACACAGACCATATATTGATGAAGTGACATTTGCATGCCCAGACTGTGGCAAGAAGATGCACAGAGTTCCCGAAGTGATTGACTGTTGGTTTGATTCTGGTGCTATGCCATTTGCACAACATCATTATCCGTTTGAAAATAAAGAATTGTTTGAACAGCAATTTCCGGCACAGTTTATCTCGGAGGCAGTTGACCAGACACGTGGTTGGTTCTACTCATTGATGGCAGAGTCTACATTGTTGTTTAACAAGGCGCCATATGAGAATGTGATTGTACTCGGCCATGTTCAAGATGAAAATGGACAAAAAATGTCTAAGTCAAAGGGCAACGCGATAGATCCGTTCGAGGCGTTGGAAACCTATGGTGCAGATGCAATCCGTTGGTATTTTTATGTTAATTCTGCGCCTTGGCTTCCGAACCGTTTTCATGGTAAAGCAGTGCAGGAAGGGCAGCGCAAGTTTATGGGAACATTGTGGAACACGTATGCATTTTTTGTGCTTTATGCAAATATTGATAATTTTGACGCTACAAAATATACATTGGAGTATGATAAACTTCCAGTCATGGACAAATGGCTTTTGTCAAAACTCAATACAGTAGTCGGTGCTGTGGACAAGGACCTTGAAAATTATAGGATTCCTGAGGCAGCACGAGCATTGCAGGAGTTTGTTGATGAGATGAGTAACTGGTATGTAAGGCGCAGCCGTGAGCGTTTTTGGGCAAAGGGTATGGAACAGGATAAGATTAATGCATATATGACGCTTTACACTGCGCTTGTAACAATCTCCAAGGCAGCAGCACCAATGATTCCGTTTATGACAGAGGATATTTATCGCAATCTTGTTTGTAGTATCGACTCGTCTGCACCGGAAAGCATTCATCTATGTGATTTCCCATCTGTTGACGAAAAATTTATTGACAAGCAACTTGAGGCGGACATGGAGGCAGTGTTAAAGGTTGTTGTGATGGGACGCGCATGTCGCAATACAGCAAATATTAAGAACAGACAGCCAATCAGCACAATGTTTATCAAGGCGCCATTTACGTTGGGGACATTCTATCAAGAAATTATTGAGGATGAATTAAATGTAAAGAAGGTTTTGTTTACAGATGATGTAAGGGAATTTACCACCTATACATTTAAGCCGCAGTTAAAGACAGTGGGACCAAAATATGGCAAGCAGCTTGGCGGTATTAAGGAAAAACTTTCTACTATTGATGGAAATGCAACGATGGATGCGCTAAAGGCAAACGGGGTTATTATATTTGATGTAAACGGTGTGGAAGTGAAACTTGCAGAAGAAGATTTGTTGATTGATATTTCTCAGAAAGAAGGTTATGTGACAGAGGCAGATAATACAGTGACAGTTGTGCTCGACACAAATCTAACAGACGAACTTGTCGAGGAAGGCTTTGTCTATGAGGTTATCAGCAAAGTGCAGACTATGCGCAAGGATGCTGATTTTGAGGTGATGGACCATATCAAGGTTTACATTAGTGGAAATGATACGATTGTTGGTGTTGTGCAGAAGAATGAGCCTACAATCAAAGAAAAGGTACTTGCAAATGCGTTTGTGTATAATAACAGCGATATTCCAAACGCAAAGGAATGGAATATCAATGGACAAAATGCTATCGTTGGTGTGGAACGTTGCTAGTGTACTGACCTACACTAAAGTATTGGGAGAAACTAGAACATGAAAAAAAGTCGCAGAATTATAAAGATTATCTTGATTGTAATAGGCGTTCTGCTGGTGGTCTTTGTTGTTGTGTCGTTTATGATTATCAATCATTTTATGAAAGAATATTTTAATCGGAGTGAGCAGACAAAATATTCTGATTACATGCGTTGGGCTGATTTTGAAGATTTTCCAAGAAAGACTGTGACATTTGCATCTGGCAATGAGACGCTGACAGGCTATATCTATGGTGAGAACGAGCTAACAAAGGGCCTTGTAGTGATTTCGCATGGATTGGGTGGATATTCTGAGGGGTATATCAACGAGACAAAGTATTTCGTGGACAATGGATTTATGGTATTTGCCTACGACAATACTGGCAGCGGAGCATCGACAGGCGACAGTTGTATTGGGTTGGTACAGTCGGCGCTTGATTTGGACAATGCATTGACTTTTGTGGAACAGAATCCTATTTTTAAGGGGCTACCGATCTGTCTCTATGGACATAGCTGGGGCGGATTTGCCACGACAGCAGTTCTAAATTTTGACCATGACATTACAGCAGTTGCCAGCCTTGCAGGATACAATGATAGTATGCAAGAGATGTCCTATGTCGGGAAAAGTTTAGTCGGACCACTGATCTATGTAGAAAAGCCGTTTATATGGCTCACACTGCGCACTACGTTTGGCGACAAGATGAATCTTACTGCGGCGGATGGAATTAATCGCGCAGTCAACACGGCAGTCATGATTATTCAAGGGGATCAAGATGACTTTGTGGGATTTGATGGGCCATGCATCTACAATAACCGAAGTAAAATTACGAGAACCGATGTGAAATATGTGCTTCTTGAGGGTAGGAAGCATGGAGATCTCATGATGGATTACAGCAAAGAGCGACTAGAGTATATGGAAAAACTTGATACAGAATATAATCAGATTGTTTCACAGTATAAAGATGAGGTTCCTGATGAAGTCCAGAAAGCGTGGAATCATACTATAGACAAGACGTTGACATCACAGTTGAATGAAGAATTGTTTGCAGATATTGTGGATTTTTATTTGGAAGCGATTGAAAAATAAAAGGAATTTTTAGGATATTTTGAGTTTGTGATTATTGATAAAAGACAATAAATAAAAATCTATTCATAAATTGTGTAAAAAGCAGTTTACTTTGCAATTTATGGATAGATTTTATTTATTTTGTATCAAGGTTGCGATAATAACATTAGTTAATTCTATGAGTTATATTGTTGCATCCCATTCAAATTAACATGTTCCTCTTCCTCAATTGGAATCATTAGATATTTTTTACCGTCTATTGTTTCGTATTTTACCTGTTTTGCTTTGTCAGGTTTCATACGCAAAAAGATTTCAGACCAGTTCTTAGCTTCTTCAGAATCGAGAGGAGTTTCCATTTGGACCAATGTTTTAATTTGCTCTGTTTTTTCTTTATTTTCTTGTTGGGTATCTTTTAGTTCTTGGCGGAGAGAGGCAACTTCCTCAAGCAGTTTCAATTCTTTTTTTTCTTTATTCTTTTTCTCGATTGCCTTTTCGTTGACTAGATTGCGCACAACGGGGGGTTTGTCGTTGAATTCTTCTGTAAAGTGATTTTGTATCTGCATTACAGCCGCGTCTGGAACTGCGCTGTCTGTAAATACTTCCTTGATAATTTCCGTTGTAAGTGTAAACTCTTCTGGTTCTATAATCACCAAATCTTCCATTTCTGTTTCGTGATCTTCGGCAAGGTTATTTAATTTTTCTTGAATATCGACAAGCATCTCATCGCTGTTTTCAATAATGGGGGCTATGGCAGTTTTTACAATACTGTGAAATGTATTTTGCTCTTCCGTAGCAGTTCGCTTGGCGCTACAACCAAGTGCAGACTCAATGAAATCACGGTGTGAATCCTTGGCATCGCGCACATAGTATGTAAGAGAATGAATATCCGTTGAGCGCTCAATGAAGGAAGGAAACAAAAAGCCAACATCGGGAGCAGCAACCACCCAGTCTTGTATGCGAATGCCTATGCGGTTTAGGTCAGTGCGATAACCAAGACCTGGTTTGGAAAGGTTTACAGGGCAAATAGCGCACAAGAGGTAAGTAAAAACTTCCTCGGATTCGTCAATTTTTAAATCATCTTTTGTCTTAGTGATGACATCATAAGCATCATGAAAAACCAATATAAGATAATTGCCTACATAGTCATAATTTTCAATAATTTTGTCGTAGAGATGTTCTAATAATGCAGGATTTTTCAGTGCACTTTCACGCAATCCCATCAGGTATTGTTGTTTTCCACCCGGCTTTTCCTCCTCACTTGCAAAATGTAGCTCTAACAGATTATTTCCAATTGTTCCAGAGAGTGTTTTTTTTGCTATTTCGAGATATTTAAAAAATTCATCATCTTCCAGATTAAGAAAGGTTTCATTAATTTCTACAACTTTGTTTTTGTTGGCGTCCACATAACAACCACACATTTTAGTGATGGTGCAGGATTCCTTTTTAAAGCGTTTTTTTAATTCCAATATATCTTTGTTTCTTAACATTTGTAAAACCTCGGCCTTCTTTTATATTTATTTTTTACAATTCTTATAAAATTAGGACAACTTTATAGAAAATTGGCCATTTGGACAGCAATCATACAGATTATTTGCACTGTTTATGCACACAGACGCGGAAAAAGCAGCCGTTTTTGTTGAGGAAAAGTAGGTAATAGTGCCTTGCATTGCAATAAATTACAAACAAGTATTGTATTCGATTACAACCATACGGATAAAAATTTTATAAGAATTGATTACTAAGAATTCTGGTAGTTACAGTATAGCAGATGACATTTAATATGACAATGAGGAACTATTTACAAAGTTTTACAAACTTTGCAGCAAATATATAGTTTTGGGACAAACTGTAATAGAATTCGTAAAGAGAGCAAAATAAAGTCTTCAAAAGCTGTCGTTAGAGTGGTATAATCAACTTAATTTTATATATTAGGAGATGGGAACTATGAAAATACGATTTATAGAACCAGGAAATAGACCATATAAACCTACGTTGTTAAACTATTTTGTGTATGACAGATATATTAGAACGCCTTCTGTAGGATTGAATACACTGGCAACGATTGTAAAGGAAAAAAATCCAGATACTATGATGTATAGCGAATCTATTTCCAAGCTGGTGATAGAGGATATAGTGGATGCGGATATTATTTTTATAGGAATATTTACGTTTAATGCAATACGAGGGTATAAGTTGGCACGTTATTTTCGGAAAAAGAGTAATGCCGTGATTGTGATGGGGGGACTTCACGCTTCCATGAATTATAAGGAGGCTATAAAATATTGTGATTATGTTCTTCTAGGGGAAGGAGACGAATCTATTTTGGAGATGGTGGAGGCTATAAAAAAGAAAGAAACGCCATCATTTCCCGGAGTAGTATATGTAAGAGACAGAAAGCTGGTACATACTGGTGAGCGAAAGCCTCCAGAATGTTTTGAGACAATACCAGATAAAAATTTAGTGTACCACTATAAGAAAATGGCAGGACACAACACGCTCTGGGGCCAAGTCCATGCATCTAGGGGATGTCCTCACAATTGCGATTACTGTGCAGTGGTGCGGCATTTTGGACGACAGGTTCGGACAAGGACACCTGAGAATGTGGTAGAAGATATTCGCCGGACAATCGCTTTTCAGGAAGAAGGGCATCACAGACTTTTAAAAGCGTTATGGATTACAGATGACAATTTTTTTGCAGATCGGAAATGGGCAATGGAAGTATTGCAACAAATTATCGACAGCAAAATAAAATATCATTTTACGGTGCAGGCGCGATGGGAGGTTGGCTTGGACAATGAAATGTTAGTGTTGTTAAAAAAGGCAGGTTTTGTGGAACTAGCAATGGGAATTGAATTTATTGATGATGCGTCCTTTGCGATATATCATAAAAAGAGCAGCAAAGATAAGATTGTAGAATCCATTCAAAATATTCAACGACATGGAATTAGTGTGCGCGGATTGTTTATATTGGGAGCGGATAATCATACGGTAGGGGTAGGAGATCAATTAGCAAATTTTGTAATTGAGAATCATATTAAAGGAGCATTGATTCAGTGTATGTATTTTGTTCCAGGGACACCTGTATATGAGAGTCATAAAAATCGATTGCTCCATAAGGATTGGAGCAGATACAATGGGAATGCTGTACATATGCCAGAACAGATGACTCCTTATGAACTGCAGTTAGAAAATATAAAGGCAAGCAAAAAAATTTACTCCTTTTCTAGGTTGGTGCAAGCGCTGTTGCGCGAGGATGCATTACATAAATTGCTATTTTTAGGAGAGTATTTTTGGCATATGAGTATTCGAGCCGATTTAAAAAAGGAGCTTCCTTATTTGAAGAATGTCGGGTTACAAAAGTCGTAAGATTTACAATGATAAAATGGCAAGAAAATTTATCCATATTTTAGAAAGGATATAATAGTATGAAAAAGCAGGCAGACAAAAGGAATTTATCCATGATTATGGATTTGTATGAATTGACGATGGCAAATGGGTATTTTAATGATGGAGATATAGAGGCACGAGTAGCATTCGATGTTTTTTATAGAAAGAATCCTGACCGGGGGGGATTTACCATTTTTGCTGGATTGGAACAGATTGTAGAGTATATCGAGAATCTGCACTTTTCTGATGAAGACGTAGCATATCTACACTCGCTTCATACATTTACAGATGCGTTTTTGGATTATTTGAGAACGTTTGAATTTCATGGTGATATCTATGCATTTCCAGAAGGAACAATTATGTATCCCAATGAACCAATTCTCACTGTGATTGCGCCGCTAATTGATGCGCAGCTTGTAGAAACAGCAATATTGGCACAGATTAATCATCAGTCTTTAGTCGCGACAAAAACAGCGCGTATTGTGAGAGCAGCAGAGGGAAAGACGGTATCGGATTTTGGTGCAAGACGCGCACACAATATGGATGCTGCGGTATATGGCGCACGCGCTTCCTATATTGGTGGAGCCGCAGGAACAGCGACAGTGCTTGCTGGACAAATGTTTGGAATTCCTGTCAGCGGAACGATGGCACATAGTTGGGTTATGTACTATAGAGATGAGTTTGAAGCGTTTAAAAATTATGCAGTTAATTATCCTGACAATACAGTGCTTTTAGTGGACACATACGATACAATACAGTCTGGTATTCCCAATGCAATTCGTGTTGCACATGAGATATTAGAACCGATGGGGAAACGATTGAAAGGTATTCGCATCGATAGTGGAGATTTGGCTTACCAGTCATCAAGAGTTCGGAAAATGCTGGATAGCGAGGGATTGACAGACTGTAAGATTATTGTGTCAAACAGTCTGGATGAGCATACTATTTCTTCCTTAAATATACAGAAAGCGTGCATTGACAGTTACGGAGTAGGTGAGCGACTGATCACAGGTGCTACAAGTGATTATTCTGATGACACATTAGCGTTGCTTGGTGCAGTGTACAAGATTGCAGCAGTTGAGGAAAATGGTGTGTTTATTCCTAGAATTAAAATTTCTGGGACAGTAGAAAAAATTACAAATCCTGGACTAAAGAAAGTGTATCGGATTTATGACCAAAATGGAAAGGCGAAGGCGGATTTAATTGCAAAGGCTGAAGAAGAAATTGATATGAGCAGTGCATTTCGCTTTGTAGACCCCAAAATGCCTTGGAGAAATTTAAAATTTACAAATTGTACAGCAAAACCTCTTCAAGTAAAAATATTTGAGAATGGAAAACGAATTTATTCATTGCCATCACTAGAACAAATTCGAGAATATGTGAAAAAGCAGCTAGAAGAAGAAATTTGGGAGGAAGAACAGCGATTTATTAATCCACATGTGCATTATATGGATATGACACCGGATTATTACGAATTAAAAATGGGTCTTTTGCATGAACGAGGTAAGGCTTTTGAGCATTAATACCATTGAATAGCAATAGAATCATAAAATATATAATAAAATCTGACGATATAATAATAGAAATAAATAAAATTTGAAACTGTTGTTTTAATATCAATTATTTTAAAGTGGATTTGTATGGCTTTAAGAGGATGATAAAAGTTAAACTGTTGTAAATTGAGAGGTGATTATATGCAGATAGGCAGATTCGACAATTATAGGATGTTTCAAATAGGAACGAATCATTCAACGGCTTGGAGGAAAGAACAAAGTCAGCATCACCCGATGGCGTCAGATATATTTGGTCCGCAATGTAAGGTGACACTGTCGCGTGAAGGGAAGAAATTAAGTCGAGAATCCGCACAGGAAGCGCCGAGAAATTTTATGGCGGCAAGCACAGAAAGACTGCTTTTGCGAGAGCAGCAACAGGCGGAAACGAACAAGAAAGAATCTTCCAATATGTTAGATGAAATATCAGGTTTGATGGATTCTATTAGAAATTCTTATTCTTCTGGTGAGGATAAGGAGACAATTGCAAAGAAACAGGATGCGTTGCAACGACTGTTGGATTTAAAAGCGCGCCAAGAACAGGAAAACAAGCAGTGGACAGAGGAAGCTGCAGGCAGTGCAGCAGCGGCTTCTAAAGAGCAGGGAGAGATAGATCAAAAAAATGCAGACCTTTATATGTTGTTAAAGAGTTTCGAGGAGCAAGAAGATGGTGAAGAAGGAGCTGGCAATAGCTCTTCTGAGGCGACATCTGACGAAAAAGATACGACACAGAAACCTGGTAGTGTCGGTGATGATTTTGCACATGCTGCTTCCATGTTTGGTGCTACAGCAGCAAAGCGTGAGCTTCAGGCAAAAGGTGCCATTGATGAATTAAGAAATGATGGATATGACAAGCTTGCCAGAGCCAATGAAATGATGCAGGAAATACAGGCAGAGCTTGACTTGGCAAAAGAGGCCGCAGGAAAAGAAAATCTTAGCGCAGAAGAGAGAAAGCAGTTAGCATTGGGGCATATGGACACTGCTAAAGGAATGTTGCTGTCAAATTATGACCAGATAATGCATCTGCGAAGTAGTGGGATTCAAGAGACCAAAGATGCACGCGAACTAGATTTAAGGCATATTCAAATCAATCCGCTCGATGGTGTTAATCGGGCAAAACAGACCATCTTGGAAATGGGAGTGGATGCTGCCCAAAATGAAGTAACACAAAGTACACTTAATAAAGCTTCAGATGAGTTGGAGCAGAGAGTACAGGAGGCAATTGATAAACGCAATGAAGTTGCATCTGACCCTGAGCGTGCCGAGGAAACTGAGAAGAAAGAGGAAATAGATGCAGAGAAACAGGAACAAGAGCAACTAGAACAAGAGAGATTAGAACAGGAAGATAAGAAAAACGAGTTTTTCAAGAATTAATTGTTTCAAGATTTGATATTGTGTGCTATAATTAGAAGGAATGAGAACAGAATTTTTGAAGAACTATAAAATATAACGTGTTCAGAATCCTTGGAGTTATATACTTTTAAGAAACGGGCACAAGGTAAAAGGAGAGGTAAAGAAATGCCAAAAAAGCCAATAATTGACAAAGAAATGTTTAAGAGAAGCGTTTTGTACAATGTAAAGACATTGTACAGAAAAACTTTGGAGGAGGCAACAGATCAGCAGATTTTTCAGGCAGTGGCGTTTGCTGTGAAGGATGCCATTGTAGATCACTGGCTCAAGACACAGGCAGCGTATGAAGAGAAGGACCCTAAGACAGTCTACTATATGTCAATGGAATTTTTGATGGGACGTGCTCTTGGAAATAATATGATAAACTTGATGGCGTACAAGGAATTCTCCGAAGCGCTTGCAGAGCTTGGACTTGACATTAATGTAATCGAGGACCAAGAGCCTGATGCAGCACTTGGAAATGGTGGTTTAGGACGGCTTGCAGCATGTTTTTTGGATTCGCTTGCAACACTGGGATACTCTGCATATGGATGTGGTATTCGCTATCATTACGGAATGTTCAAGCAGGAGATTCGAGATGGATTTCAACGTGAAGTTCCTGACGATTGGCTTCGTGATGGCAACCCCTTTGAGTTACGCCGCCCAGAATATACAAAGGTGATTAAATTTGGTGGCAATGTAGCGTGCAGAGAGGAGAATGGCAGACTGATTTGGTATCAGGAGAATTATCAGTCCGTCAAGGCAATTCCTTATGACCTTCCGATTGTTGGATATGGAAATGGCATTGTCAATACCCTTAGAATTTGGGATGCAGAGCCAATGGATTGCTTTAGTTTGGATTCCTTTGACAAGGGAGACTATCAGAAGGCAGTCGAGCAGACCAATCTTGCAAGGAATATTGTGGAAGTGCTCTATCCAAATGACAATCATATTTCTGGTAAAGAACTTCGTTTAAAACAGCAGTATTTCTTTATTTCGGCTTCTGTACAGACAGCGATTGAGAAGTATATGTCCAAGCATGAGGATATTCATAAATTTCATGAGAAGGTTACCTTCCAGCTCAATGATACCCACCCGACAGTGGCGATTGCAGAGTTAATGCGCATCTTGCTGGATGATTTCCGTTTGGAGTGGGATGAGGCATGGGAGATTACCACAAAGACCTGCGCATATACAAACCATACCATCATGGCGGAAGCTCTTGAAAAGTGGCCGGTAGACTTATTCCAGAGATTGCTTCCAAGAATTTATCAGATTGTGGAGGAAATCAACCGCAGATTTCTGATGGCGATTGTAAATAGATATCCAGAGCCAGCAGATAAGATAAAAAAGATGGCGATCATTGCAGATGGACAGGTGAAGATGGCACATATGGCCATTGTAGCTGGATATAGCGTGAATGGTGTGGCAAAACTGCATACAGAGATTCTTAAGAATCAGGAGTTAAAAGATTTCTATGAGATGTTCCCACAGAGGTTTAATAATAAGACAAACGGTATTACACAAAGACGCTTTTTGCTGCATGGAAACCCGTTGCTTGCAGATTGGGTTACAGAGAAAATAGGCGATGACTGGATTGTGGATCTTCCGGCAATTGGAGCGCTTATAAAGTATGTGGATGATCCTGCCGCGCAGAAAGAGTTTATGGAGATTAAGCACAAGAATAAAGTGCGTTTGGCAAAATATATCCAGGAGCACAATGGAATTACAGTTAATCCAGATTCGATTTTTGATGTACAAGTGAAAAGATTGCATGAGTACAAACGGCAGTTGCTCAATATCCTTCATGTAATGTATCTGTATAATGAGATGAAGGCAAATCCCAATATGGAGTTTTATCCAAGAACTTTTATCTTTGGAGCAAAGGCAGCGGCAGGCTACAAGAATGCGAAGCTTACTATTAAATTAATTAATGCAGTGGCTGATAAGGTAAACAATGATCCAATTGTTAAGGACCGGATTAAGGTTGTATTTATAGAGAATTATAGAGTATCCAACGCAGAGCTAATCTTTGCTGCTGCGGATCTTTCAGAGCAGATTTCTACTGCGTCGAAGGAGGCAAGTGGTACTGGAAACATGAAGTTTATGCTAAATGGTGCGTTGACACTTGGCACAATGGACGGCGCAAATGTAGAGATTGTGGAGGAAGTAGGCAACGAGAACGCCTTTATCTTTGGTCTGAGTTCTGATGAGGTGATTAATTTCGAGAACAATGGTGGTTATAATCCAATGGATATCTACAATAGAGACGCTGGGATTAGAAAAATTGTGGATCAGCTTGTAGATGGCACATTTGCAGATGACAGAGAACTTTTTAGAAGTCTGTACAATTCGCTGTTAAATACATTGGATACCGATAAGGCAGATCGTTACTTTATTTTGAAGGATTTCCATTCCTATGCAGATGCGCAAAAGCGGGTGGAGAAAGCATACAAAGATAAGGCCGGATGGGCAAGGAGCGCAATGCTCAATACCGCAAAGGTTGGCAAGTTTACTTCTGATAGAACGATTCAACAGTATGTGGATGAGATTTGGCATCTGGACAAAGTAGAACTGTAGGAAAATAAAGTTACAAAACGCATATCTCAACCAATCGAGATATGCGTTTTCTTAATTCAATGGTTGATATGAGGAAGATAACATGGAAAAATATTTAAAGAGGATTCTGTTTTTACTTGTGGGCGTTTTGATGGCAGGTTCTCTTATGGGTTGTACATCAGATAAGGCAGTTAAAACTTATTTGCAGGCACTTTTGGATGCTTCTTATAAGAATGATTCGAGTGCCTTTGTGGATATGAAGCTTGGCAAAGCTGAGGAGGCACAAGCACTTTATGCACAAGGAATCGACACTGGTGTCAGCGTTTTTTGCAGTAGAATGGGAGTATCCGACGATTACAAAGAAGAATTTCGTCAGATTTATATGGAAATGTTGGGAAAAGTACGCTATACAGTAGACACAGCAGAGAAACAGAGCGATGGTTCTTATGTTGTATCCGTTTCTTATGAAAAAATGCGTATTTTTGAGCCAGCATTATTGATGTATCAAGAGAAAGTTGCTGCGCTGGGAGATGAATGGGAAAAAAATGATAGTTTTCCCTCGGAAGAAGACATTGTAAAACGAGTAATTTTGGAATTTAAGGAGAGTATGGAGACAATATTATCTGATGTTACCTATGATGCAGCGGCTTCCATAAATATAAGAATAGAATTGGAAAACAATGTATACACACCAAACGCAGACGATATTATAGAGTTAGAAAAAGCATTATTTGATGGAGAATAGATGGGGGTGTCATTTGATTGGAAGAACATATAAAAATCACAGAACTAAGGTGTCCAAGTTGTGGTGGTATTCTAAAGTTGCCAGATGAAAATGTAAAATCTGTTCAGTGCGAATATTGTGGAAATGAGTATGTTTTTGAAAGGCCGCAGCAAAAATTTACCCCGCGCATAGGACCAGACTGGGAACCAGTTGCGCCTCAGCCAACAATACAAACAAATACTTTAAATAATATATGGATTTGTGTTGCACTGTTTTTGTTTGGAATAATAGGGATTGTTGCGGTTGGAAGATATCAACGAACACAGCGAATCAAAAATATTGTGTTAGAGCCAGTTCCAATAAATGAGACGTTTCATTCATTTGGTGAGAATGAACAGGAGGAAGGTAAACTTTCTGGTGCGCTAGAACAGATGGTGTCAGTTGTGTTTGGCAAGGATGCGGAAAGTGTGACAGAGGAAGAACTGTCTCAAATTCAATGGATTGCAGACAAGAGTGATTTGGATTATTACTATATTGGATATAGCTTTGAGAATCCATTGGAAAACCCAGATGCAAAACTAAATTGGCTCACATTTGCAGCCCAGAGTGAAAGTGGTTATAATGGACTTTCTCAATTTCGCGGGTTAAAACGATTGGATACCAAAAAATCGCTTTCTCAATGTAATTTGCAGGGATTGCAGATAAAAAGCCTTTCGGCGCCAATTAAGTCGCTGGAGGAGGCAGCTGAGGAATTAGAAAATCCTGAATTGATAACACAGCTTACCATCGGAAGCCAGATTGAAAATTTGCAAGGATTAGAACGATTTCCCAATGTACAACAACTGATTATAAATGCCAGTGTATTAAATGATATAGATGCGGTGATTGTTCTTAATCAATTAAAGTCACTTACCTTAAATAATGCAGATGTTATGACAAATTTTGATGTACTTGCGTCAATTAATACGCTAGAAGAATTAGTGATTGAATCGGAAAATTTAAAAGCACTCGATTTTCTAAAGAGAATACCACAGTTAAGAAGTCTTGGACTTAAGGATGGAGCATTTCTTGATTTGCGTGAACTTGAGACGTTGGTGGAACTTGAGAAACTGGCAATTGAAGATTGTGATGAACTGACAGATATGAGTAATGTCACCAAACTTTTGGAGTTGAAAGAACTTTTGTTGGACTTGCCATTTGGTTGTGCAGAACCATCACTTGGAGAACTTACAAAATTACAGCGTTTAACCTTAAAGAAATTTGATTCCTGTGATTTTCTTTCTAAGTTAGTAAATCTTGAAACACTGACGCTGCACAATTGTACATTATCTTCAAATCTAAATTTGTCGGGACTCACCCAGTTGCGAAAACTAACGTGCGCGTCGTATTCTGGGGATATGCCATTGAATTTTATAAACAGTCTTTCTACACTAGAGGAAGTCGATTTGGGTGGCATGGTGACATATAAGGACATTTCAGGAATTTTTGCGCTGCCATTATTAAAGCACCTTGATATCAGTGGAATGGAATGCGAGATTGATTTTGACAAAGTCTCTGATAATACTTCTCTGGAATCACTTGAAATAGCTGGTATTAAGCTGTATGAAAATGTGAAAGTATCCGGTGGAAATGGAATTGTGGATGTGTCATGGGATGATGTGTATTTGGTGGACCATATAAATTTTGTAGAACATTTTCCTAATTTAAAAAAGTTGGATATTGCGGAAAACAAAATTAAGGAATTGGATTTTCTTGAAAAACTTACAAAACTTGAAGAACTTGATTTTTCAGATAATTATGTAGCGGATATCCATATTTTATCTTCGTTGTCTTCTTTGCGTCAGGTAAGCTGCAAGGGAAATCCGATTGGCAATATGCGAGTTCTTGATGAGACACAAGTTAATATTATTAGTGATTAAAAGGAGAGATTATATGAGAATGGAGTTAGAAAAAGCGTTACAGAAAAAGGCATTGCGATATGGCAGTGTACTCAAAGCCTACAGGACGCAGGGCGGTTTGGGAATTGGGGTGTTTGCCGGAGGTATTACATTACTGATTTTTGGTATACTTCTTGGGATTTTTGCAGCCTTAATTGATATTTTTATTGGTGCTGCGGTTTTTCTATTATTTGGGGGACCAGGATTGATTTTATGTTTGATTGGCAATGTAAAGCATAAGAAAAGAGTTGATACATACATTGATTTTTTCCAACAGGATACGGGATACAGCGCGTTGGAAATTCAACAGGCAGATCAGGAGTTAATGCGCCCAGATGCGATAAAGATTGGAAGCAAGATAGATGATGGAAGAAAGTGTGTTGTTTATATTGTTACAGAACATTATTTTCTGTCTGTGCGGGCGGTGAAAGGCTGCTATCTGCGAAAGCTTGATGATATTGTCGCCGCTTTTTATTCTAATGAAATTCCGGGAATTGATGGATATCGGCAAGGTCTGTTTATTATTACACGACAGGATACAAAAAAGCCAGGTGAGAAAAATTCTTATACGAAAAAACAGTATTTGGGATTTGAAAACGGCATGTTAACAATGCGGCGTGATTGTAAGGATGTAAGTTTGGAAGTGCTTAACGAAATGGTAAAAAGAGCACCACATATTATTACAAGTCAGTATATATCTGTAAAGGGAACAAAATATAATCTACTTAGTATGGATAACTGGCAGCAAGATTGGGCTAGAATTTTAGAGGAATAAAAGAGTCGAATAGCGAAGGCAATAGAGGGAACAGCAAGGCAGATAATCATTGCGAAAAATAGAATAAGAGGAGTGCAAAATTTAATGGAATTGTGTGCGTTTGTGGAGGTGAAAAATATGGTCATGTTCTTAAAATTAAGAAATATCTAAGTACATAGGACTATACTAAATAGTTTTATGTATAGGCAGAATGCTAAAACTATTTAATAAAGGAGATGTTATAGTGATATTTCAGGATAATGTAATGAAAGAATATTTAAAAAATGTTTATTTTGTAACGGGAACACCTTGTGGAGGGAAGACCACCATTTCACGGGAATTGGCTAAACGACACAATTTACTCGTGTATGATGTTGATGAGCAGTTTGTAAATCATCAAAAAATTTCAAATGTTGCTTTTCAACCTGCAATGAACAAGGCCTTTAAAGATGCAGATGAGTTTTTTGGGCGTTCTGTAGAGGAATACAGAAATTGGCTGATTAATAACACAAGAGAACAATTAGATTTTGTATTGTTGGATTTGATACGACTTTCGCAAAATCAAATTGTATTGTGTGATTGCCATTTGACTATGGAAGAAGTCAAAAAATTTACGGAACCATCTCGAATAGTATTTTTAATAAAAGAGCCTTCAAACATAGTTGATGATTACTGTAATCGTTCCGACCATCAAGGGTTTAGCGATTTTATAAATAGTACATCTGATATTGAGAAAGCAAAGGCGGTGTGCAATGAAACTTTAAAAAGTCTTAATGAGAAGTATTATAATGCGATCAAGGATAGTGATTATTATTGGATTGAAAGAACCCTTAAAAGTACAATTGACGAAACTGTAGAAAAAGTAGAGCGACATTTTGGATTTAAAAAAAATAATTTTGATATAGAAGCACTAAGAATAAAAAAAGTGGACAAGGATACAAAACTGGTGAATAAACTAATCCATTTTGTTGAAAATTTTTCTTGGGAAGATGTAAAAGAACATATGTTAGCAATACTACGGGCGTGGGTGTTTACAGATTGGGAAACCCCATTTGTGGCAATCGTTGATGGTCAAATTGTGGGAATGGTTTCTATTATGAAGACTGACTATTATCCGTTGCCAGAAATATATCCTTGGATATCAAGTATGTTTGTCACGGAAGATTATCGAGGAAATAGAATTAGCGAAAGGTTAATTGACTTTGCAAATGAATATGCAAAAGAATGTGGATTTGTGAGAACTTATATTCCGACGGAGTATATTGGCTTATATGAAAAGTTTGGATATCATTATCTTCAAGATATTATAAATTATGGGAATGGAACAGACCGATTGTACGTTAAAGAATTGAAATAATGAATAGATATCAAATTTACTTTGGCGAATTCGCATTTAAAAAAGAACTCATTCTTGAGGATGCAAACAGGTATATTTTGTTTAAATATTAATTAAATGACATTGGATTTAGAACCATAAAGTTCCAGTTTGTCGAGCAAAATCAAGACAGAAAAATATTATACAAATTGAATATTGTTTACTTTGGGTAGCGATTATCTTAACAGAAAATCAGCTACCTTTTTATGCGCATGGGCACTCAAGTGAAATTTGTATTTAGGCTTTGACATAAAAATCCCCCTTAAATAGATTTTGGTTATTTACTTTGTCTACTTAAGGGGTATCCTATCAATATCATATAGAACTATGCGTTCTATTTTTATGTAAGGAAATAGATTTATAAGAAAGGATGAGTATGTCGACTCCTTTTTAAAGTACCATCATCTCATCAATATTTGAGACAATTCCTCTTAAAGCACTTGTAATATCAGAATCAATTGGAGATTTAATTAGCTCATTTAAAATGGTTTTTGCCTTTTGCGTATCGTAAGTTTCAAGTGCTTGAAAGGCTTCCTGAAGTTGTTCCCCCCATTTTTTAAAGGAAATATGATTGCCATCAACCAGTCCGATTGATTTTACATATTCACTCAGGATACTGTATGCTTCGTCAAGCTCAAGAGAAAGTTTTTTCCAATTGTCACGAACCACGTCAATACAGCCTGCGTAGGCCTCAATCTCATGAAAAAAAACAGTGTCTGTAAGATTGACCAGTCCAAGTTCATTGGCTTTGACCCGAAGTGCATGAGCATTTGAGCCATATTGCATAAGTGTGTCAGGCTGCAATAAATCATATAGAGTATCCTCATATTTGTCACTGTTTTGCAGAAAAGAGACTGCCAGTTCATTGTATTTCTCAATATTCTGGCCAAGTCGGGCTAGGGCTGCATCGACATCAATACCATGACGAGCAAGATAGCGCATTTTTATTTTGCTGTCTGTAATCAACGCATCAGGAATTTGGTGTTGAAGTTGTTGCATCACTTGTTTGGCATGATAAGCCATCATAGAAATCTGCTGTTTTTGTGCAATAATTTTTGCTTTTTTGTGGTAGTGGTGGACAGCAACCCACAAGATAGCTACTGTCGGAAGAAACCAAAGCAAAGACCACAGCGCTGTGCGTGGTAGAGCGCCAAGCAGACAGAGTAATATAGTCAAAAGTGACACGCCTGTCATAAATGTTAACCAGATTAAGGCGGAGCGGTCAATCAGCTGTTTTATTTCTTCAAACAATCGATTTTCAATATGGTTCATAAGTATGTACCCCTTCAATAATATAAATGCTATTACAGCTTTATTCTATAGACAGTTTAACACATTTTTGTATGAAGAGAAAGGGCTAAAATTTCCCACCTTGAAATCTACGAAATTCTGGCATGCTCAACAATCGGGATATAAAAGTAAGTGTAAAAAATAAAATTACAGTATCGATAGGGAGCATAATAATGTTTTTTAGAACACGCGCAGGAAGAATCGCCATAAAAGCATTTCCGTTTAAAATAGAAATCCACAGCGTATTAAGGCCACAATTGACAATCGTTTTTGTCAGAAATTCCGCGACAAAAATACGCCAAAGCTTTACAGGACGCTTGTACAAAATTGTGCCATAGAGAATGCCCGCTACCATGACATTAAAAGTATAGCCAAAGAAAAAAGCCCCACCGTCCGGTTTTAACATGTATTTCAAAATATCTAACATACCGCCAAAGATCGCACCAATACAAGGACCAAACAAGTATTCGACTACTCGATTTGGTAGACCCGAAAAGCCAATCCGAATATTGGGGGTGATAAAGATAGAAGTGGTATAATTGAGCACAACTGCTAATGCTGCCATCAACCCACAGAGCACTAAATTGTGTGTGATTTTCAATTGCTGAAATGCGCTAGAATAACACTCTAAGTAACGTTTCCTGATTTTTTGCATAAAATAAGCCTCCTTTATGCAGCAGCCGGAAACTACACAAATGAGACTTAAGAAAGATTTTTCAATAAATTCTTAAACAGTCAAATATGTAGCAGCGGGATGCGAATCTCGTACCGCAAAACAAAACTTTTGAGCAGTTTTGTCTATTTCGTCCCCATGACAACTCCCTGTTCACAAGGCACTGTAAGGAATAAAAAATTCCTAACGCACGCGATTCTACTCTGCATGATTTCTCAATAAAATATCAATAGTAACAATCGAACTATACACCATTTCACAGTATTTGTAAATAAAATTTTTGAATAATTTTGCAAAAAGTGGTTACAGAACTAATGTTGCATGGTAAACTGAAAAAGAAATAGTGGGCTTTATGATAGAAAAGAAAAGGAGAGGGGATATGCAAAATGAATGAATTAGAACTGACGCGAGCGCTGTATCTGCAGCTTGCAGAACAAGACCAGCGACTCGTTGTCAAAAAAGCTGCTGAGAAAGGGTTTGTTGTCGATGGATTTTCAAAAAATGTAAGCAAAGCACCACCGAGGGCAGTTTGTGCATGTATGGCAAAGCGTGCAAGGCGTGGAAAGTATCCATACCAATTTATATTGAGTGCTATGGCGGAACAGCAAAAAGTTGATGAGGAGAATATTATATATTATCTTGCAGGGGAATGGATGAAGGGAGAGTATACACATGCTGGAGTTGAAGAAGATTTAAAGAAACTAATCCATAATAAAAAAGAGTCAGATAATACAATAAAAGACAATGAAAAGTCACAAAAAGATTTGCAAAATCAGGAATGTAAGTATAAGGAGGAGTCAGAGGTTGAGAGTGCAGCACTCAAAAAAGAATTGGAACGATTGGATCAAGAACTTTTGATTACAAAGGATAAAACCAAAAAGTATAAGAATACTATTCAAGAATATAAAATAGAGATTGATAATCTACAAAAAAATATATTGCGCGAAGAAAAAGCAAAAGATCGTCTCTTTCGGCAAATTGGAGAATTAGAAAATGAATTGGAGAAAGTGCAGGAAGAAAAAAATGAGGAAATAAGAAAACAAAAGATTAGAGAATATGAAATTAGGGAACTTCAAAATCAGGTTGAAACGCTCATGCAACAAATAAAAGATTTAGAAATTTATAGGAGACATGCACCCAAATTATTATGTATTGTAAAGTCAAAAAACAAAATTGAAATTCCGGGGTACGATATCAAGATGGCTCATGAATGGAATGAAGCAATTCGAGAGGAGGCAGTAAATGGAGAATATTTTGAAGTATGGCTTGTCCAGAAGCAGTTTCCGTATCATTTGGTAAATGAAATTAGTGAATGTATTGGAAAAAAGTTGAAGCAGTTTTTGACAGTGGAAGATTTGATGAACACAGTAAGTCAGGGAGGAAAAAAAGATGACGCAAACTGAGGATAGACAAATCATAGGAGTATTGGTTAGCGACGAAGAACTTAAAAATAACAGTGTTTTTATTAATAGAAGTTCAGCAATCCAATATACGTTAAAATCACTTAGTATTCCACAAGAAGAGATGGAATATTTTACAGGGTACCTAAGCTCTTTTGAAGATGAGATTGAGTTTGAGGATGATACATATCTTGAAGATGCTGAACGTTCCGAAATATTTCGGGATTGGATTGGCACACAACTGCTCATTTTTTCTTATAAAACAGGTGGAGACTTTGCGAAAGTAAGGAAAGCAAACTTAGTGGCCAAGCCCAATGCATTTGATATCAATATGCGTTTTTATGCGGTTCCTGTTTTTGCGGCGGAGGATGACAGGATTATTATGGATTGGTGCAATAGACAGCGCTTTAATTTATGGCGGGATTATAAAAGCCTTGGAGAGTTTCAGAATTACATCTATGAGAAGCGTTCTGTCGGTAGCCTATATGGGTATGATTTGGAGTCATTTAAACCTTCCTTTGTGGTCTGGAAGGATATTGAAGGGAAACTTTATGCGATTGGGGGAATCACAGATATTACATATGATTCATTAGGCGGAATCATATTGGAAGGAAGCGATATTTTTAAAGTCAATATTAGCGATTATATCAAATTTGCTGTGTATGACATGAATGCAAATCCCACAATTATTTTTGTTCCTGAAGCGATTTACAAAGATATTGAGGATGCTATTTTAAAGGATTCGGTCGCACAAAAAAAGGCTGGGAAGAGTTTTGAGGAGAAAGTAAAAACCGTTGAGAAAACAGATATCCGAGAAGTAAATGAGTTTAGTAATGAGAAACTCATTGAGATTGATATTTCCGAAAAGACAGATGAATTGATTATCAATTCGATGGATTATCACAGTCAGAGAGATGGACTTTACTACAGTATGCGAGATTTTGTCAATGTGCACACAGCAATTAAATGTAGCAGTCTTGTGATTTTATCTGGTTTAAGTGGTACTGGAAAGTCTCAGTTGGTAGAAGTCTATGCAAAAGCATTGGGGATTGAAGATAGACTTTTGGTAATTCCAGTACGACCATCGTGGAATGATGATGCGGATTTGCTTGGATATGTGGATTTGGTGCATATGGTATATAGACCTTCTGACACAGGGTTTGTAGATTTGCTAGTCAGTGCACAGAACAACTCGGACAAAATGTATTTGGTTTGTTTTGACGAGATGAATTTGGCGCGTGTAGAGCATTATTTTAGTCAGTTTTTATCGATTCTTGAGCGCCAGAAACGAGAGTTGCAGCTCTATGATGAACAATATATTGGCAGACTGTACAATTCCAAGGACTATCCCTACAAAATAAAGATTGGAGATAATATTCGTTTTGTTGGCACCGTCAATGTGGATGAGTCAACTTATCATTTTTCTGACAAAGTGTTGGACCGCGCAAATGTAATACAACTTAACGTGTTAAATTATGCTACAGAATGGAAGAATAAGCCCTATGCGACAAAGCGCCCTGTAACATGGTCTTCTGATGATTATGCAAGGCTTCTGGTAAAAGGTTCAACAGAACATCAAGAACGTCTACATAAATTGTTGTGGGATATTCATCAGTTAATGCAATGTGCAAGTACAAAGTATGGAATTGGACCGCGCATTGTGAAATCTATTGAGATTTATATGAATAATCTTCCGCAGGAAACCGTTGATAATTATGATCACAGGACTGCACTTGACTATCAGGTGGTACAGAGGGTGCTGACCAAAGTACGAGGACCAGAAAGTCAGTTGGGAGTGATTTTAGATAGGAATAGTGCCAACAATTTTGAGCGGATTTTTGATCAATATCAGGATTTATCGGATTTTGAGAAGTGCCGAAAAATAATCATACAGAAACAAAAGGAGCTGAAAGCATATGGATATTGTATCTGATCTGCCGTTTACGCTCAAACTAATACAGAAATATCCGGTAGAGACTATACAGGAAGCAAGGGTATTTTGCAAAGAGGAACAAGACATTTGGAAAAATAATATAATTACGCTGTCTGTCGAAGAAAATGAAGAGATGGATTTGTATTTTAATGCGGATGACCCAGAAGCCCGGCTGTATATGGAAACGTTGAGTATGATACCAGCCGATGATTTGTACATTAAAAAAGATCGTCATGGTAGGATTTTTAGAGCTGTTTCACCGGAGCATTTTGCACTGTATAGAAGCGGCAGAGGATATGATGCCTTGCGCGTAGATACTTTTCGGATTGCTGTATTGTGTCAGAATGAGTGGTATTATGGAACATTGCAGATTCTTCCAAAGCCAATCGCAATTGAAGAGTGGCAGATGATGCGGGATGACATCGAACATGAAATTCGTGACTTGTCGCAGGAAATTGTCCGACATAGTATTGGTATAGGAAATAATCATGAAAATATTCCACCCAAAGTGATTCATAATTTTTTGGTGATGCGAAAGTATTCCAATAAAGTAATGATGGCATTGACAGATATTTCTAGCAATCCAAGAAGCGAAATTATTACTGTGTATGAAAATGTATCTCGAAATGAGGGAGAGAACTACAGTTTTGATGCGGAGACTGTCAGAAGATTTGCAGTGCGGTCTGGTTCAGAACCAACGTACAAAATTCCAGTAAAGACTGTAAATTATGATATTCAGGAAAACCGTATTTTAAAAAGAATTCTTTTGGATTATGAGAAGAAACTAGAACAATTTATCAAACTGATCGATGAGATGGATGTAGCTTCGCAGAGCAAGATATCTTGGAAGAATAATTTGGAAGAATTTAAAGGCAGAGCGGTCCGATTGCACAAGATGACAGCAATATTAAAATCTCAAAAATGGTATGCGCTGATACAAGATTTAAGAGATCCGTATATTCCACATGGACTCATTTTGGATTCCAGATACAGCCTTTTATACCAAATGCATCTCGATTTAAAACGAGATGATATTGATTTAGGTTTGAATACAGAATTTTCCTATACATGGAAATCCAGCAGTTATATGTATGAAATATGGTGTTATCTTAAAATTTGCAGAATTTTTATGTCAGAGTATATATTTGTGCCAGATGGGGAGAACGACACTGTTGATGACAGAACCTTGTTCCCACTTTTGGATGTGGGAAAAACAATCCATTTTAAGAAGAGTGATTTGCGATTAGAAGTAATTTATGATATGTGTCTTCCACTAAAACAGGAAGATACTTCTCTAAAACAACCCTTGTATATGGCAAGACATCACAGCGACTATCGCAATCATAACAGGCCAGATTTGGTGGTTCATATTTATGACACACAAGAACAATGGTATTTGGGGAGCATTATAATTGAATGCAAATATAGAAAACTTAATTCATTCTGGACAGAAAATTCTTCGCGCTCAAGCAGGGGGCAGTTGGAGGCATATTATAATAATGCCCGTTCGCGGATATTGTACGGTGGGATAGGAGAACTATTCAATATACGTCCTGTTACCAAGGTGATTGTATTAACGCCAGATGATTTTGGTGACGGGCAGGAGCAGACTGATTTTGGTGTTCTAGTAAAAAGTTTTAAGGCCTCTGACGACGATAAGATGGTAAATGAGCTAAAAACAGTGTTGTTGTCTGAAATCGCCCGGATGAGAGACCGATATGAATTGGCAAAAAGATTAAGAAAGAGCTTGTAGAGAAAGAGTGAGCAGTAGTCATGGAAGTACAAATGAATGCACAGACAAACCAGTTTTGGATATGGGTAGTAGTTATTATAGGTCTTGCAATGCTTGCAGGAGTGATTATTTTACTGCGCAGACAGAATCGAAAATATGATTGGGCAAAAGAACGAGACCAAATGGATGGTTTCGAATTTGAATATTATTGTGCAGACTTACTGTCAGCGAACGGTTTTGTTAATGTTGAGGTAACACGTAGTACCGGAGACTATGGTGTGGATATCCTTGCAGAAAAGGAAGGCATTACTTTTGCCATACAATGTAAGCGCTACTCGAAACCTGTAGGGATTAAGGCGGTACAGGAAGCTTATGCCGGTAGAGATTATTATGATAGAATGGTTGGAGCAGTTTTAACAAACCAATATTTTACGAAACCTGCGATGAATGCGGCGCGAAAATTAAAAATTCTTTTGTGGGATAGAGATTATTTGCAAACACTGGAACAATAGGGGGTAATTTTATATGGACTCTGAAGACATACTTTTTACGAAACGCTTAAAGGAGCTTGCTGACAGAGCTTACCAAAATAGTGAATATTTTTTTACTGGTTTTTTGTCGGCGCCAGAGCTTGATTTATATTATAATATGGAGCGAGAACTTTCTTTTGTTCCAATTACTATATTTGGTGGAACAGCGGACTGTGAGCGCGTAATGTTGCGTTTTGGGAGTGAGGAGCTTTGTGGATATCAGGAAGCCTTTCCAATCCAATGTATTGAAATTATGCCACTTGTCGAAAAGTTTGGTGAAGAACTTGGACATAGGGATTATTTGGGAGCATTAATGAATCTTGGGATTGAGCGCAGTACACTGGGAGATATTATTATTGAGGGAAAACATGCTTTTCTATTTTGTACGGAAAAGATGGCGTCCTATATTATTCAAAATCTGGACACAATACGACATACTAATGTCAAGTGTCAACTTGCAAAAACGATACCAAAGAGCACCATTATACGAATGGAACATAAAACTGTGCAGGTAAATACAGTGCGTATAGATAGTATTATTGCCAAAATTTATAATTTGTCAAGAAGTGAGAGTGTTGAACTTTTCCGGGCAAAGAGGATTTTTGTGAACGGTAGATTAAATGAGAATAATGGTGGGCAGCTAAAACCAGGGGATAAAGTGTCGGTACGAGGTTTTGGTAGGTTCCAATTTGTAGAGATTGTTGGCGAAACCCGCAAGGGAAAATTAAATGTATCTATTAATATATCTTGCTAAAACTGCATTTCTTTTTGTATAATTCGATACTAAATTTGTAAAAAGTAATTTAATTTAAAATACCCCATTGATTTATTTTATAATCGTGATATGATAGCATTTCGAGATAAAAATAGATACAAAATCAGAGGGGAAAATTATGGAAAAGAAAGCAGTTTTTAGCATGACAGAAGGAAGTCCTTCTCGGCTTCTTCTCAAATTTACAATTCCGATGTTAATCGGAAATTTATTTCAGCAGTTTTATAACATGGTGGATTCCATTGTAGTAGGAAGGTTTGTAGGCTCCAATGCGCTGGCGGCTGTAGGTGCAACGGGGTCTTTGAATTTTTTGTTTTTTGCTATGAGTTTTGGCATTTCAGCGGGCGTAGGTGTTGTGGTATCGCAGTATTTTGGTGCAGACCGCATGGACATGGTAGAAAAAAGTATTATCAATGGCCTGTATCTTTTGACAGCAGTTTCTTTTTTGATGGGATTCATAGGTATTGCTACAGCGCGATGGGTATTAGTAGCGCTTGATACGCCTCAGATTATTCTCGAAGATGCTGTGATTTATATGCGTGTATCTTGTGCAGGAATACTTGCCATTGCAGCATATAATGGTGTGGCTTCCGTGTTGCGTGCGCTCGGGGATTCCAAAACACCACTGTACTTTATGGTGGTTGCATGTTTTATCAATATTGGGCTTGATTTATTGTTTGTAATTGTATTCCAGTGGTCTGTGTTTGGTGTGGCACTTGCGACAGTCATTGCACAGCTTACTGCAGCGGCTGGAGCTTTCGCGTATGCGTTATACAAAATTCCGTATTTTCATATTAAAAGAGAAAATCGTTCTGTGCGAAAAGATATTATTTCACGTTGTTTTACATTGGGGCTTCCTATTGCATTACAGAATGCGTTAATTGCTTTTTCCTGCATTTTTTTACAGAAAGTAGTCAATGGATTTGGCGAAAATGTAGTTGCGGCCAACACCGCCCTTGGACGAATAGAACAGCTTGTACAACAGCCGTACAACTCACTTGGAGCAGCGATTACCACCTACACAGGACAAAATATTGGTGCTGGAAAGATTGACCGTGTTAAGCAAGGATATCGGGCTGCTGTGCGCAGTGTGATTGCATTCAGCATCGTGATGTTTATCCCATGTCAGCTATTGGGTGAACAGATTGTGGGCGTGTTTGTGACAGACCCAGAAGTTATCGCAATCGGCGCAAAAGGACTTTCTATCACCAGTTGGTTTTACTTTTTTCTAGGCATGATTTATGTGGCAAGAAGTGTGTTAAATGGTGCTGGTGACGCAGCGTTTGCTATGGTTAACGGGTTGATGGAAGTAGCTGGACGTGTTGGCTTTGCAGTTCCGCTCACAAAAATTCCCTTTATTGGCGTGTGGGGAATCTTCTTTACAACGGGATTGACTTGGGCGTTGACTGGCATTGTCACCATGGTGCGTTATCATAAAGGAAAGTGGGAATTTAAGCGGATCTCATAAAAACTTGCGCGGAATGCTCTTAAGTTTTTTGCAGAATATTCCGACATATACTATAAGAAGCAAGAACAGCTTCTTA